>JAFAHT010000332.1 GCA_019237095.1 Planctomycetaceae bacterium | reverse complement strand
AACCATGCCTCGATGATCGCCGGCATTCGCAACGGCGGAGGGCCGCGCAGGATCTTCCGTCACAACGACCTCGATCATCTTGAGACGCTGCTGGCGCAAGCCCCGGCCGATGCACCGAAGCTCGTTGCATTCGAGAGCGTCTATTCGATGGATGGCGACATCTCGGACATCACCGGCACGGCGGCAGTGGCCAAGAAATACGGGGCGCTCACCTATCTCGACGAGGTCCATGCGGTGGGCCTCTACGGCGCGCGTGGCGGAGGCGTCGCAGATCAGGTCGGTGCAGCTGGAGCAATCGATATCATCGAGGGGACCTTGGCCAAAGCCTTCGGCGTCATGGGCGGCTACATCGCGGCCGATGCCGAGTTGGTGGATGCAATCCGCTGTTACGCCTCGGGTTTTATCTTTTCCACGTCCCTGCCGCCGGCCATCGCCGCGGGCGCGCTCGCCTCGATCCGCTGGCTGAGGCAGCACAACGAGATCCGCGAACGGCACCAGGAGCGTGCCGCTGCCCTCAAGACACGCTTCGCGGCTGCGGGCCTCCCGGTGATGCCCTCGGTCAGCCACATCGTACCAGTGCTCGTTGGCGACGCCGTCCACTGCAAGCTCGTTTCCGACATCTTGCTTTCCGATCACCGCGTCTATGTACAGCCGATCAACTATCCAACAGTGCCGCGTGGCACGGAGCGCCTCCGGTTCACGCCGACGCCGTTCCACTCCAACGCAATGATGGACGACCTAACCGCGGCACTCGAGTGCCTTTGGGCAAGGTGCAACATTACTCGTCTAGGCGGCATGGCAGCCTGATTGTTCGCTCCCCGGGGCCGGACCCCACGAGCGAAGACGCGCAGTGAAGGCGACATGGCGCACCGAACACGCAACTGCGCCAACGTCTGATTGGGTCTTGGATCGCGGTAGGGATGCCCAACCCCCCGCACAGATCCGGACGAGCCCGATTCGAGCATCAAATGTGGCGCGCCACATTTGATGCCTAATGTGGCGTCGGCATTTATGTTGCCTCCGGTTCCCACGGCAACGTCCAGCGCGCAAAAAGGATTTTGAACGCCACATAACTAATCGACTGCGGCCTGCGCGGGCAGTCCATTGCCAGCACCTGTCACTGCGGCACCTTCCAGATTGATTTTCAGACAATGGCCTGGGCCTTGGCATTTATTGCCCAAGACGATCTCGGCGCCGATATCCGAGCCAACCGGTGTCGACCGGTTAATTATGTGGCGTTCGAAATCCAGTTCTCGGTGCCAGAAGGGGCCCAAAGAGCCGGACACCACATAAATGCCGACGCCACATTACGCAGCGGGTTCCTCAGGTACGACTCGCCGCGCCAGCCCAAGGTCGTGTGATCCGCGGACGCAGGAGCGGATAGCGCTGAAGGAGCTGCTTGTAGGCTTCCCATGTGAGGGTGTTTCCTCGCGACCTTCGATCCAGCCACTTCTTCCAGACACACCGGACGCCCCGGTAGAACTGCCACAGGCTGTGGTAGTTCGTGGGTCGGCCGTAGTACCGGTAGTGGCCTCGAAGTTTCGCATTGAGGGTGGCTTGCTGCTTGCTCACATCGTCATGTCGATGGACTCGGCACCATTCGGCGACGCTGTTGAAGGAACGTCGTAGACGCTTCTTCATCGTCCTGACATGGACCGTGAACTTCCCTCGCCGGCTGCGCGCACAGATATGCTTGAAGCCGAGGAAGTCGAAGGTGTCGGTCTTCGTCCCCGCCCGGATGGCTCTGGCCAGGGCTTCACGCCCAAACGCCACGAGCCGTGTCTTCTCCGGGTGGAGGGTTAGTCCGTACCTTGCGAACCTCTTGGGTAGTACTTGCAGGACCTTCTCGGCATCCTCACGGTATTGGAAGCACAGCACAGCATCATCGGCGTAGCGGACTACAAACACCTTGCCGCGGAGGCGAGGCTTCACGTCGCGCTCGATCCATTCATCGAGTACAAAATGAAGGTATACGTTGGCCAGGAGCGGGCTGATGATCTGCCCTTGTCCTGTCCCCGTCTCGCTCACCAGCAGCCGTCCGTCATCGATGACACCCGTGTTGATCCACTTCCGTATCAGCCTGAGGATGCTTGCATCGCCTATCCGCCTCTCAATCATCTCCATGAGTTGTTCTCGCACAATGGAGTCGAAGTACGAGGTGATGTCCAACTCTAGGACACACGAAGTTGACTCGCGGCATATGGCCCGTCCAACTTCGTCCAGCGCTTGTTGTGCGCCGCGTCCAGGTCGGAACCCGTAGGAGCAGTCCAGGAAATCCTGCTCGTAGATGGCGTTGAGCAACTCGACCACCGCCTTTTGCGCAATCTTGTCCTCCAGGGCGGGAATAGAGATTGGCCTCTGTCGCCCGTCCTCTTTCGGAATGTAGATTCTGCGCAACGGCAGTGCTCGGTATGTCTTGTTCTTTAGCCGCTCATGGAGCTGTTGGATCTTCTGCTCTGCCTGCTTCTCGTAGTCCCTGTATGTGACCTGGTCCACGCCAGCGCTGGCGTCCCTTCGCAGCATCAGAAATGCATCGTGCATCGCTTCCGGTGTGAGAAGGTGAGCGATCGAGAGGAATTTTCGCCCTGGATCTTCCTTTGCCAGTTCGGTTATTCGACTAAGTCCCATTTGACATACTTTCTCGAGTTCTGAGTCTCGTATATGCGGCACTGTGTCGATACGTCGACCTGTTCGCCCCTTCCCTCCAGTGGCTACCGTGGCCGCCCCTTTTCGGGAGCCCTGCGGTTCTCCACCTTCGTTGGTACTATGGGCTCATACGACCACTCGCCTACCCTTGCCTGCCACCTCTGGTCTCCCTCGGCAGCAGGTTCTCCTCGTCGAGGGTTTGTTCGCTTCCCGTGGGCGACCCTCACGCCCTCGGGACCTGGTTCCATTTGGGTTGGGCCGAACCGCACCCAGTTCGGGAGAGGTAGGAAGTTCTCCTGGGTTCACGGGGAATCCACTTGAAAGCATGCCCCGGGCTAGGGACTCCGGCGACCCCAAACAACCTCGCATTATCGGTCATCTGGATGCTGCCTTCCGCTAGGCTAACGGCGTCGGCGTCACGACGACAAACGATTTCGGAGCTGAATCCTCACGGCCTGCTTCCTTGCTGTCTACGCTTCGCCCGCCGATCACCCGGCCAGGCGCAAGACTCGCTACCGGCCTGCCCGCTATGGCTTTGACCGGGCTGGACTTTCACCAGCTGGACTCCTTTGAAGGGTTTCACCAACTCATCTCAGATCCCCCCTTCCCGCGCTTTTCCCAGCGCGATAGCCTGGATTTCCACGGAACCGGATTTGCCTAACATGGCGCTCCGCCAAACCGCCTATTTTCGAGTCCCTTCGGCCCGCAACTATTATGCGAAATGGTGCTCTGATAGCCCAATTGCCCAACGTCTCTTGGCACAGCGGCCTCACGATTCGGGCCAATTCCGAGGCATTCTCGACGAAGAGAAGTTAGGCGCAGGCCTCTATCAGGGCACCAATTAGCCTACCGCTACGGCAAAATTCCCGAGTCTCGTGAATCGCTTAGCGTTCCGGGTGTTAGGGGATTCCCTTTCCGTGGAAATCCAGGCTATCGCGCTGGGAAAAGCGCGGGAAGGGGGGATCTGAGATGAGTTGGTGAAACCCTTCAAAGGAGTCCAGCTGGTGAAAGTCCAGTCCGGTCAAAGCCATAGCGGGCAGGCCGGTAGCGAGTCTTGCGCCTGGCCGGGTGATCGGCGGGCGAAGCGTAGACAGCAAGGAAGCAGGCCGCGAGGACTCAGCTCCGAAATCGTTTGTCGTCGTGACGCCGACGTCGTTAGCCTAGCGGAAGGCAGCATCCAGATGACCGATAATGCGAGGTTGTTTGGGGTCGCCGGAGTCCCCAGCCCGGGGCATGCTTTCAAGTGGATTCCCCGTGAACCCAGGAGAACTTCCTACCTCTCCCGAACTGGGTGCGGTTCAGCCCAACCCAAA
>JAFAHT010000282.1 GCA_019237095.1 Planctomycetaceae bacterium | reverse complement strand
CACGGGGAGCGACGCCGTGCCCCCGACCAAGAGCCCGACGTCCCGCCAGGCTTCGCCGTCGTCCAGTCCGTTCAAGGCGTGGCAGGCCGCCACGCACGCCTTGCAGCCCGAGCACCGGTCGAGATCGACCTCGAACGCGAGCTGCTGCCCGGGGCCCGGCGGGGTCGTCGGCAGGAGGGCCCGGTAATACCGGCTCTGGAGCGGATACTCCGCCTCCTCGTGGAACTGCGCGAATCGCTCGACGGCGCTCAGGTCGCCCTGCTCGGACAGGAGCGAGCCGATCAAGCGGTCGCCCAGCGCGAGGTCCCACGACAGAGACCCGCCGCTCGCGACCGCCACGGAGCCACCCTCCTCGACGAGCTGCATCACACACCTCTCACGGTCGGTTCGAGTTCGGACCACGATGGGCCGATGAGGTCGAAACCGGTCGGGAGAGGAGCCGGTCCGCCATCTACGCGGGACCGGCGAAACGCAGGGATCGTGCCACGACGGCCGAGCCGCCGTTCTTCTACGGAAGGCCGAAGGGTGTCGCGGGTCGTCCCTTCGCAAAACCGAAGGGTCGCACGGATTCGCACCGTCTCCGCCTGTCCGAGACCTGGGCGGGAATGCCCGGATTCAGGGCAACGATTCGGTCGTGGAACACGACTCGGACATGCCCCGTCGAGCGGAACGGCCCGCTCACGCCGATCGGGGGGAGGACGACTCGCGGGACGCCTCGGGGAACCCGTCGAAGCCGATGGTCAGCCGGAGGAGCTCCGGCAGCGAGCTGACCCCGAGCTTCCTCATCAAGCTGGCGCGGCGCAGCTCGACGGCCCGGGGCGTGACCTCCAGGTGGGTCGCGATCTCCTTGTTCGGCCGCCCGTCCCGGATCATCTCCAGGACCTCGCGTTCCTTGCCGGTCAGCGTCTCGAACCGCGCGCGGAACTCCTCGAGGGCGGCCTGGCGAGCGAGACGGTCGGCGTCGTCCCGCACCGCGCGCTGGATCTTCTCCAGCAGGACCTGGCCGTTGAACGGCTTCTCGAGGAACTCGACGGCCCCCGACTTCATCGCCCGGACCGCCATCGGCACATCGGCATGCGCCGTGATGAACAACACCGGAATTCGCAGCCCGCGCTTGGTCAGCTCCTCGAACAGGTCGAGCCCGCCGGTCCCCGGCATCCGGACGTCCAGGACGAGACACGCGGGGCTGTCCACGCTGAACCCGCGGATGAACTCGTCGGCCGATGAGAACGTCAGTGCCCGCAGCCCGACGGTCTTCAACAGCCAGCGCAGAGAGTCCCGCATGTCCGGGTCATCCTCCACGATGTAGACCGTCGGCTCGTTCATGATCAGGCGGGGCGGCCGGCAACTGGAACCGGAAGGTCGTTCGGACCCCGGGCTCGGACTCCACGAAGAACCGCCCCCGGTGGGCCTCCACGATCGTGCGACTGATGGCCAGCCCCATGCCCATCCCGCCGGCACGGGTGCTGAAGTACGCGTCAAATACCCGGGCCACGCGGTCGGGCGGGATTCCCTCGCCGTTGTCGCTCACACCGAACTCCACGCCGCCCTGGCCGGTCATCCGGGTCCAGATAACTAGAGTGGGCTTTGGCACTTGCGACTGAGTCAGTGACTCCACGGCGTTGCGGACCAGGTTCACCAGGACCTGCTGGATCTGGACCAGGTCTCCCCACAGAGAAGGCAACCCCTGTGCCAAGTCGAGCGTGACCGTCACGCCGTGCCGATGGGCCTCGATGCCGACGATCTCCATCGCCTCGCTGACGACGAGGTTCGCCTCGAACGACTCGCGGCTCGGACCCTGCCGGGTGACGAACCGCCGCACTCGTTCGATGATCTGGCCCGCGCGCATCGTGGCGGCCACGAGCCGCCGGAGTGCGTCCCGCACTTCCCCCAGGGCCGGCGCCGGCGCGTCGAGCGCGATCAGGCAGCCCTCGGCGTAGTTGGCGATCGCCCCCAGCGGCTGGTTCAGCTCGTGGGCCAGGGTCAAGGCCATCTCCCCGACGGCGCTGGTGCGACCGACGTGGCTGAACTGTTCGAGGAGGGTCCGGTGCCGTTCCCGGGCCGCCTCCAGCTCGCGGGTCCGCTCGCGGACCCGGGCTTCCAGCATGTCGCCCGCCTGCCCCAGCTCGGCGACCTGACGCCGAATCAGCCCCACGGCCGGGCGGAAGATCAACAGGCCGATCGCCAGCAGGGCCGCCAGGCTCGTGCCCGTGAGCACCCAGCCGATCCGCCGAAACGTCTCGACGCGGCCCCGCGCCTCGCTTTCGTAAAGCCTGACGACGCGATCCATCTGCCGGAGGTATTCCGCCTCATGGTCGAGGATGGCGGCCAAGCCCTCCCGGACCCGGACGATGTCGGGCCGATCGCCCGCGCCGGATTCGATGATCTGCCGCGCGGCATCGCGCATCGTCACGAAGTGGGGTTCGAGGGCGGCCAGGCCGTCGCGCACGGCCATGCTGTTCCGGTTGCTCCGCGCCGCCCCCGCGTCGCCCCGGAGTAGTTGTTCGTGCGAGGTGGACCAGAGGCCGAGCACCTGTCTCATCTCTGCGAGGGCCGCGCTCGCCCTCGCGCCACTCCCGCGGTCGAAGACCAGGGCCGCCTTCGCTAGCCGCTGACTGAGCATGCGCTGGCGCCCGGCGACGTTGATCAACGGCGCGTCGGTCGTCAGCCGCATCAGGTACGGCTGAACCAGCACCTGGTTGCCCAGGATCAGGACCGCCACCACCTCGAGCGCGGTCCGGTACTTCCGGTCCAAAGTATCAGCGATATGTTTGCTCATCATGAAACTAAGGATTCGGTCGAGTCTGTCCGTTGATCCTTCGCGAGCCGCTCGAGCCCGGAAGCACTTCAGGGTGGACTCTCTAACTTATCTCTTCAGCGACCGCCTGGGTATGACTCAAGTCACATTTGCGGCCGTCCTCAGGCGAGGGTTACCAAGGCCGACTTCTCAAACGGTGCGTCTTCTTGTGCAGAGGACTAAACCGCTTCGCGGTGGGCCAAAGGCTACGCCCGTGCTCCTTCCCTGACTCCACGTCCCGGGCTCAGCCCGCTTCCTGACTCGCCTCGCGTTCCTCTCTCAGTGCCCCGTTCTCGCAGCCCCGCTCCAGTCCCGGCTCCCCTCTCCGATCATGGAGGCGGCGGACGGATTTCCCGTCCGCGCGTCCCATCGAGAAGGGAACCAGCCATGACACCGCTGCGCCAACGGATGACCGAAGATCTGATCCTCCACAACCTGTCTCCCAAGACGAGCCGACTCTACATCAACTGGGTCGCCGATTTCGCCTGGCACTTTCACACCTCACCCGACCGACTCGGGGCCGAGCATGTCCGCTCTGATCTGCTCCATCTGATCCAGGAGCGGCACGTCTCTGGCAACGTCCACAAGCAGGCCCGTCTCGCCCTCCAATTCTTCGATCGCGTCACTCTGGGCAGGGATGGGGTCGTCGCCGATCTCGCCCGCCCCAAGGCGCTCAAGAAACTCCCCGTCGTCCTCAGCCAGGAGGAGATGGCCCGCTTCCTCGACGCCCTGCACAACCCCAAGCACCGCGCCCTGCTCATGACCGCCTACGCCGCTGGACTGCGGCTCTCCGAGGTCGCCCGGCTCCGGGTCGAGGACATCGACACCGCCCGCATGGTCATCCACGTCCGCCAGGGCAAGGGGCACAAGGACCGCGACGTCATGCTCTCGCCGCGGCTGCTGACGGTCCTCCGGGAGTACTGGGCGACCTACCGGCCCCGGCCGTACCTCTTCCCCGGGCGTCAGCCCGACCGGCCGGTCAGCCCGCGCACCGTTCAGATGGTCTGCCAGCGCGCGCTGGAGGCTTCCGGTCTGAGCAAGCACGTCCATAGGCACACCTTGCGACATAGCTTCGCCACCCACTTGCTGGAGTCGGGCACCGACCTTCGCACCATCCAGGTCCTGCTCGGGCACCATAGCTTCAGCACCACCGCCCGCTACCTCCACATCGCCACGGCCGCACTGAAATCGACCCGCAGCCCGTTCGACGGGCTCGAACCCGCTCCCGGAGGCCAGACCCAGCCATGACCCGACCTCGGCTCGAAGTGGCCGAGGTGATCCGGAGCTGTCGCGACACATTCCTGGAACGGTACGGCGCGAACCTGACGTCCGAGCAACGACGTCCCCTCGACGACCTGACGGCCTGCCGCACGGCGGCCCTGGGCGGGCACATCCTGGGGTGCCCGGAGTGCGGGCACCAGGAGGTCTCGTACCACTCGTGCGGCAACCGCCATTGCCCCAAGTGCCAGGCCACGGCCGCGGCGCGATGGCTGGAGACCCAGGCCGCCGACCTGCTCGACACACCGTACTTCCACGTCGTGTTCACGCTCCCCAGCGCCCTCGGCCCGATCGCGCTAGCCAACCCCCGCGCAGAGTACGGCCTGCTGATGCGGGCCGCCCCGAAGATTCCGCTGTAGCAGTCGCTCCGCTGCGGCACCAATCTTCTCGGGCTGCTTCAATTTCCCGGCCGCCACGCGCCGCTCGAGCTTCTCCAACGCCTGGCGCGTCCGCTCCATCGACTTCTGACGCAGGGCTTCCTCGGAGTCGCGGCGCTCGTCGGAATCGATGATGATCACCCGCATGCCCGCGACTCCCGACGCGACTTCCTGCGCTCGCGTTCCTGGCGGATTGGTCTTCTCCTGGGCCGTGATTCCCACTGGGCAGTCGATCCACTTGGTCTCGTCGACGGCCTTCAGCCACCGGTCTAGTTTCTTGTTCCGCCGCCGCTTCAGCCCTACCAGATAGCCATGGCCGCCCGACCTAATGGTTTCAATATTATCACTGGTGACCATACCTCGATCACCAACGAAGACCAGGCGTTTGAAGCCAAATCGCTGGTGCAGGTCATTGATAGCCTTGCCAACGGTGGTGTGGTCGACCTCGTTGCCAGCCCAAACGTGATGCGCGATCGGCCAGCCAGAGACCATTACCACGGCAACGATCACCTGAACGTGATGCGGTTTGCCGTCGCGGCTATAGCCGTGCTTGGCGAACCCAACCGGCCCGGCGCCCTCGAAGTAGGTACTGGTGATGTCATAGAGCACCAACTCGGGCTTGAGGCTGAACAAGTCGCGAAGCCGATGAAAGAGAGCCACCTCGATCTTCTCCTTGGCGGTGATGAGTTGATCGAGAGTGCGGTACCAGGCCTCAAGTTGTCGGAAGTGGACCCGGACCCGTTTGTGCCGGTGCCAGTGGGGGACGAATCGGCGGCCCTGGCGAT
>JAFAHT010000153.1 GCA_019237095.1 Planctomycetaceae bacterium | reverse complement strand
AGGATTTCGCATCGTACGCGGGTAGTGATCGAGAAAAATGGCGAAAAGGATCAACCCCAAGCCGGTCGGGTCGTGTACCATGGCGTGATTCTCGGGGCACGCTGGAACGTGCGCCCCAAGCGGGTATCATCTTCGAGCAGTACGTGGCAGAACCAGCTTCCCCGTGTCCGTGAGGCCGAGGGAGGAAAACGTGCGGCCGGTCTTCGTGTCGTCCCATCCTGTAGTGCACCATAAGCTTTCGTCTTTGCGCGACGTTCGCACGGGCCCTCCCGAGTTCCGTCACCTGGTGCGGACGCTGGCGGTCTTGATCGCGGCCGAGGCAACGGCCGACCTGCCGACTCGGGACGAGCAGGTCACCACGCCGCTGGGACTGGCAGCGAGTCGCGTCCTGACCGATGTCGTGGGGATCGTGCCAGTCCTCCGCGCCGGGCTGGGGATGGCCGAGGGGATCCTCGAGTTGATCCCGGAAGCCGAGGTCTGGCACATCGGGCTCTTCCGAGACGAGACGACGCTGCGCCCCACCGAGTATTACAACAAGTTCCCGGCGCGGCCGCGGATCACCGTGGCCTTGGTAGTTGATCCGATGCTCGCGACCGGCGGCTCGGCGGTACGGACCTGCGAAATCCTCAAGGCCGCTGGCGTCCCCCGCCTCAAGCTGCTCGCGCTGATCGCTGCTCCCGAGGGGATCGCCCGCATGAACCAGGCGATGCCCGATGTCGCCATTCACGTTGGTGCCATCGATGGGCGACTCAATGACGTGGGCTTTATCGACCCCGGCCTGGGCGATGCGGGCGATCGCCAGTTCGCGACGGGAATGGACCGGTCCGAGGATTGATCCTTCAGCCAGTAACCTTGCCTATGAAATCGTGGGAAGGTCTGACCGATCATGATGCGTGCCGTCGATATCATCCGCAAGAAGCGGAATGGGGAAGAGCTGAGCCGGGAAGAGATCGACCGGATGGTCGGGGGAATCGCCAGCGGGGACGTCGCCGACTACCAGTGGTCGGCGCTCTTGATGGCGATCGTCTGGAAGGGCATGACGGCCGGCGAGACGGCCGGACTGACCGAGGCGATGATGAACTCCGGCCTGGTCGTCGATCTGGGCGCGATTCCGGGCCCGAAGATCGACAAGCATAGCACCGGCGGAGTGGGCGACAAGACGTCGTTGATTCTGGCGCCGATTGTCGCCGCGGCGGGCGTCTCGGTCCCCATGGTCTCGGGACGCGGGCTCGGGCATACGGGGGGAACCCTGGATAAGCTCGAGTCGATTCCGGGATTCCGCACCGATCTGGACCTGCACGCGTACAAGGATGTCTTGCGGCGGTGCGGGCTGGTGATGATCGGGCAGACGGCTGAGATTGCCCCGGCCGACAAGTTCCTTTACGCCCTCCGCGACGCGACGGCGACAGTCGAATCGATCCCGTTGATCGCGGCCTCGATCATGTCCAAGAAGCTGGCCGAGGGGATTGACGGCCTGGTGCTCGACGTCAAGACCGGCGGTGGTGCCTTCATGGAGCGTTTCAGAGACGCCCGCAGGCTCGCGGAGACGATGTGTGCGATTGGCCGGAGCATGGGCAAGCGCGTTGTCGCCCTGATCACGCGCATGGACGAGCCCCTGGGCCGCGCCGTGGGGAATGCCGTGGAGGTGGCCGAGAGCGTGCAATGCCTTCGCGGCAAGGGACCGCTCGACCTGATGGAGGTGACGCTCGAGCTGGCCGCCGAGATGATCGTGATGGGCGAGCGCGCACGGACGATCGACGAGGCGAGGGGACTTTGCCGGCGGTTGATCGCCGATGGTCGGGCTCTCGAGCGGTTCCGGCGGATGATCGAGGCGCAAGGGGGCGATCCGCGCGTGGTGGACGACCCGACGCTCTTGCCGGCCCCGCGGCGACGGATCGACGTCACCTCGTCGCGCACCGGAATCATCGGGCGCCTGGCCGCACGACAGATCGGTCATGCCACCATGTTGCTGGGGGCCGGACGGGCACGGGTGGACTCGACGATCGATCCCGCGGTGGGAATCTTCCTGCACAAGAAGGCCGGCGATCACGTAACGCAGGGGGAAGCCTTGTGCACGCTGCTGGTCAATGACGAGTCGAGTCTAGCCGAGGTCACCACGCTGGTCGCGAGGGCTTATTCGCTGGCCGACGACGAGCTGACCGTTGCCGAGCAGGTTCTCGAGCGACTGGGTAGTTGAAAGTGGGCAAGCCTCGATCTTGCTCGTGGTCGGACTGAGAGGCAATTGCGATGCGCAAGATCTTCCTCGTCATGATCACGGCCCTGAGCCTGGCCGTCGTGGCAGGCCGCGAATCGGTGGTTCGCGGAGGAGAGCAAGAAAACGCGGCAGACCCTGGCTCTGACGCTCCGCAGCCGAAATCCGCGGTGAGTCCCCGGGGCAAGTTCGACGAGGCGCATGCCGCGGCGCGGCTAGAGCCCGTGGAAGTCCGCCGCGAGTACCAGATCTCGCTCGGGCCCTGGTCTACCCGGCTCTCTCTTCCTGAGACGATGGACCTGATGGACCTGGTCGATCGAGCCCGGGGGCTGGTCGGGATGATGGCGATCCTGGGTGTTGCGTTCTTCCTGTCCGAGAACCCGCGGGCCATCTCGCTGCGGGTCGTCTTCTGGGGCCTGGTACTGCAATGGGGCTTCGCATTGCTGGTCCTGCGAGTTCCGGCCGGTGTGCGGCTGCTGCGCCGGGCTGGTGACGCGGTAGAGGCAATGCTCGACTGCGCGCTGGCTGGGGCGGAGTTCGTCTTCGGCAAAGGCCTGGTGGACCGCGACGGCCCGGCCGGGTTCGTCTTCGCGTTTCGCGTCCTGCCCACTGTGATCTTCGTCGCGGCGCTGTTCGCGGTGCTCTATCACCTGGGCGTGATGCAGTGGGTCGTGCGCGTGTTTGCCTGGGTCATGGCCTGGTTGATGGGAACGAGCGGGGCCGAGTCTTTGAACGTGGCCGCGTCGCTCTTCCTGGGCCAGACCGAGGCGCCCCTTACGATCCGGCCCTATCTGCCGCGCCTGACCAACTCGGAGCTGCTGACGGTGATGACCGCGGGCATGGCACACGTCTCGGGCGGGGTCATGGCGGCCTATTTCGCCTATGGCGTCGAGCCCCGGCACGTCCTCACGGCCGTGATCATGACGGCACCCGGCGCCATCCTTCTCTCCAAGATGCTGCTGCCGGAGACAGAAACCCCAGAGACGCTCGGTCAAGTGCAAACGGCCGACGATCGCTCCGATGCCAACATCCTTGACGCGGCGGCCCGAGGAACGCGCGACGGCCTGCACCTGGCCCTCAACATCGCGGCGATGCTGATCGCCTTCGTGGGCCTGATCGCGCTAGTGAACCTTGGCCTGGGCAAGCTCGGCACGTCGCTGCAGGCGATCTTCGGCTGGATCCTTTCTCCCGTCGCCTACCTGCTGGGCGTGCCGTGGAGCGACTGCCGCGCCGTGGGGGGCCTGCTGGGAACCCGCACGGTGCTCAACGAGCTGATTGCGTTCCAGGAGCTGGGCAAGCTGCGCGATAACCTGATCGAACGGTCGTTCGTGATCGCCAGCTTTGCGCTCTGCGGGTTCGCCAACTTCAGCTCGATCGGGATTCAGCTCGGGGGTATCGGGGCCTTGGCGCCCGAGCGCCGGCATGACCTGGCACGCCTCGGCTTCCGCGCTCTCCTGGCCGGAACGATGGCCAACTTCCTGTCAGCCTCTATCGCGGGGATTCTTCTATGATCAAGGCGTCTGTCGATCTCGTTGCGCGGGCGATCGAGGCGGCCTCGGCCGTCCGGGCGGTGGTCCCGGAGCTGCCTCCCATCGCCGTGGTCCTCGGCTCGGGTCTGAGCTCGCTGGTCGAGGGGCTGGCCGACTCGGTGACAATCCCTTATGCGAAGGTGCCCCACTTCCCGGCTCCCACCGTCGCCGGCCATGCGGGCAACGTGGTCGTGGGCAAGCTCGAGGGCGCGGGCGTGCTGATGCTCCAGGGGCGGTTCCATTACTACGAGGGTCATCCCCTGCAGGTGGTGACCTTTCCGGTACGGGTTCTCCAGTTCCTGGGAGTCCGCACCTTGATCCTGACGGCGGCCACTGGCGGGATCCGTGCGGAGCTGCGACCGGGGAACCTCGTCTGCCTGTCCGACCACCTCAATCTCCTGGGCACCAACCCGCTGCGCGGGCTGCACGACGAACGGCTCGGGCCGAGGTTTCCCGACATGACCGAGGTTTACTCGAAGCGGCTGCGGAGCCTTGCCCGCGACGAGGCCAAGCGGCTGGGGATCAACCTGATACCGGGCATCTATGCCTGCCTGCCAGGGCCAAGCTACGAGACGCCCGCCGAGGTCCGGATGCTGCAAGCACTGGGTGCCGATGTCGTGGGCATGTCAACGGTTCCCGAGGCCATCGTGGCCCGTCAGGCCGGCATGGAGGTGCTGGCCTTCGCCCTGGTGGCCAACGCCGCGGCGGGCGTCATCGGTACGTCGATCAGTCACCACGAGGTTCTCGAAGCCGGGAAGAAGGCCACCCCCATGCTGGCCAAGCTGATTCGCCGGGTCGTCTTGAAAGTCTCGGGCATCGAGCCCGGCAAGACCGGGCTCACCGGCGATTTTCCGGTCATGGGTGACGGTCTTTGATCCTGCCGATCAGGCTGGGGACATCGTACCCGACCAGGTTTTCGATGACCTCATCGGCACCCACGTCCCAGAGCGCCCGGGCCGGATGAGAGGTCGTCAGACCGACTGCGTACATGCCCGCGGCCTTGGCAGCCTGGATGCCGACCGGGGCGTCCTCGAAGACGATCGAGCGGGCCGGCTCGATGCCCGACCGGGCCGAGGCGACGAGGAAGACCTGAGGGTCGGGCTTGCCACGCGTGATGTCTTCGAGTGCGGCGATCGCCGCGAACCGGCCGTCGAGCCCGCATTCGCGAACGGTCAGCTCAAGATTCGCCCGCACGCCGCTGGAGCCGATCGCCAGCCGCACGCCACAGTCTGTAAGTGCATCGAGCACCTCGCGGACGCCGTCCATGAGTGCGATCTTTCCCTCGGCGATTTCGCGGTAACACTCTTCCTTACGCGCCGAGTGGCGGGCCATCTCGTCCTCGGACATCGTTTCGCCCGGAAGCAGGCGGAGGATGCTCGGATTGGTCATGCCGAAGGTCTGGTGAATGAACTCCGCGGTGATCGCCAGACCGCTGCGCCGCCCGTACTCGACCCATGCGCTTTGATGGAGCTTCAGGGTATCGACGAGCACGCCATCATGGTCAAAGATCGCCAGCCACGCCCTGTCACTCGAAGGCACGATGTCATCCTCTCTCATCCAAGAAAAAAATGGAGACAGTAGCAACGTTACCGGGCGGCTGGGGGTCGGTCCACACAATCAGGCTTGAAATCGAGCCGTTCGCCGAGTTGGTGGCCCACTCGGAGTCATTGACCGGTTCCCAAGTCGATTTCCCTGATTCTTGCCGAGCCAAACTCAAATCAGCCCCGGTAACCGTGCTACAGTCTCAAAAAATCGAGCGTTTTTCGAGACTGTAGCATCATTGTTGGTAGATTTTGCAGGCCGCCGAACGTAAACTCACCTCCTGACGCTCATTACGTCAGGAGGTGAGATCTATGAATGGACCAGGCGTCTATGTGCCCGATATCACCGAAGGGATCACCCGGATCGAGGA
>JAFAHT010000064.1 GCA_019237095.1 Planctomycetaceae bacterium | reverse complement strand
CCGGCCGGAGACCAGTTGAGGGGCGACGTTGATGATGTGGGCCTCGACAAAGGCGTCGTCGGTGATCGAGTGCGCGCGCCGGTAGCTAACCCAGTTCATCGAAAACGGCACGCCGACGGCGAGGAGCGCGATCAACAGAACGATCGCGAGGATAAGTCCGGGGCGAAACCGATTGCGGCGACCGGCGGGTTGAGCCGACGTGGCCGTGGCCTCGGCTTTGTTCTCTTGGCTTGCAGGAGACTGCGCCGTTTGGGTTGCACTCATGGATTGCTCCGCATGCTTCAATTGTTACGCCGGCTGATGATGCCTGGCGACTTGAGTCCTCGGCGTCTGGCCAACCCCCATCGCATATTCCAGGCGGGCCGTCGCGATCAGGTAATTGTACCGAGCATTCAGGTAATTCTGCTGGGCACGGGTCAACGAGGCCTGCGCGTCGGCAATCTCCGTGGGCGTGGCCGCACCCTCGCGGAGTCGCAATCGCACGAGCCGGTAATTCTCGGTCGCCTGCTCCACAGCCGGGCGCGCGTCATCGATGCCGATCCAGGCCGTGACGGCATTCCGGTAGGCCTCGTTGACCTGAAACGCAATATTATCGGCGATCGACTCGGCCTGGGCCATGGCCTGGCGTACCGCCGAGTCGGCCACGCGGGTCGCGGCGATCTTCCGGCCGCCCTCGAAGAGCGTCCACTCGAGCCGGATGGACCCGAGACGGAAGTCGAGGTGGCCTTTCTCGGCCTGTTGCTGGAAGTCCAGCAAGCTTCCATCCGCGATGACCTTGGGCGCGAAGTCGGCTCGGGCAACGCGGGTCCCTTCCACGGCAATCTCCACCGTGCGGCGTGTCACCTGGAATTCTCGTCGCTCCCTGACGGCCGTCAGCAAGCAATCAGCGAGAGAAGTGGCCAGTGGCGGGATTTCCGACGGCTCGACGACGCGGACCGGCTGGTCTGATTTCAGCCCCATGGCCAGGCTCAACCCCGCCAAGGCCACGAACTCCTCCTCCGTGGCGGCGTGGAGCTGCTGAAGGTTCTCCGCCCTCTGCACCTCGGACCGCAGGACGGTTTCGCGCTCGACGACGCCCTCGCGCTCGCGCTTGCGAGCGTCCGCGAGCTCCTCCTCGGCGCGGCGGAAAGCATCTTGGGCGGTCCGCAGCAAGGCTTCGCTCCTGAGGACGTTGTAGTATGCAATCGCAACCTCGTCGGCGACCGTCTGGAACGCACGATCGGTCTGGAGCTGCGCGATGGCGCTCGCAAGTCTAGACCGGTCGTACAGGCTCAGCCGGCGACCGAAATCGAGAAGGAGCCACTGGACCTTGAGCTCGGCCGTTTCGAAGGTCGTCCCGAGGTTGAGGCCAATGGGCACGGCTCCAAGGCCGGGTACGAAGTTGAATCCCGGTAGACCCTTCCCGAGTCGGATGGGTTCGCCCCCCACACCGAGGGAATAACCTCCTACGTCGTAGTGGCCGGCGACGATGGGCAGGAACGTCGAAAACGCAATCTGCTGGAGCCCTCGGGCTTGATCGATGGTCTCGAGCTGGGCACGCAGCTTCGGCTGAGAGCGGAACGCCACATCGATCGCCTCAGAGACCGTCAGCGGCTTGCCGCTGGCGGCGATGGCCTCGAGCGTGGCCTGGTCGGAATCGCTCGGAAGCGAAGGGGCGGGCGAAGAATGGTCCGAATTCGTCCGCTGTGGAGGCTCCACGATAGCGGGTGGTATCGCACTCGATCGATCACCCTCGGAGCGGGCCTCAGCTCCTGGACCTGGCTGCACGGTCTTGGATCGATCGCCCTCGGAGCGGGCCTGAGCTCCTGGACCAGGTTGGGCGGCCGCGGCCGGCCTCACGTTCGCGTCCGTCGTCGCTCGGTCCCCCTTGCCTTCACCTCGGCTTGACGACTGACCGCTGGCAACTTCGTCCGGAATGACCCGCCGAGCGAGCGTATCCTGAAGATCGGTCCTCGATTGAGCACAGCCGGTCACCAGGACGAGGCCGATCAGCCAAGCTTGGCGACGTAAGCCATGAGATGGATTCGATCGAGGCATCGGACCGCCGCTCCATAGTGCCGGAGTGTCCCTTTCTCACCCATGGAGACACACCGACAATATCGGATGGGGAGGCCGGAGGCATGAAACCAATTCGGGTGATCTTGCCGAAGAATCCATGGAGAGAATCGCTGCGGCATCCCCTGCCCTCCTCGTCGTATTGAATTCGGGCCGAATCGTTCATGTCGACTGATTCCTCATAACCCTGGTGACCGTTCATCCGTCGAGGCCAGATGGCCTGGCGTCTTTCACGCCAGCCAGGAAGGACTTGGCCGACTCGGAGGTATCCTCGCCTCTCTTGTTCTCGGGGACGATCCCTGCCGCGGCATCACGCAGAAGCAAGATCGTTTCGCTATCCAGGCTGATCGTCACGATGTCCGGCCGGAACAAGAGCGCAAAGGTCCAGTCGCTCATGATGCGTAGTCGCCGGCTCCAACCCGGCATCTGGAGCAGGTAATACGTCCGACGGACAAACCACGCCAGGAAGCCGTGCACGCGTACCTTGAGGAGCTGGC
>JAFAHT010000527.1 GCA_019237095.1 Planctomycetaceae bacterium | reverse complement strand
CTGGCGGCGGCAGCGGCGGCTGATCCAGCCGGCGTTCCTCGCCCAGGAGGTCCGGCGCTACGGGCCGGTCATGGTGGAGGCGGCCGGGCGGATGCTGGCGACCTGGCGGGATGGCCAAGTGCGGGACATCCACGCCGACTTGATGCGAGTGACGTTCGATGTCGTCGCCCGCTGCCTCTTCGGAGCCGACCTCGCCGAGCGGGCCGAGGGGGTCGAGAAGGCCGTCGGGGTCCTCAGCGACCATTTCCTCAATCCGCTCTTCTGGTCCCCGATCCTGCGATGGCTCCCGACCCCCTCGAACCGGCGGTTCCGCCGGGCGGTCCGGCTGCTGGACGGGATCGTCTACGACCTCATCCGCCAGGGTCGGGGGGTAGGGCTTGATCCAGGAAGGCTCCTCTCACGGTTGTTGGAGGCCCAGCGGTCGGCGGGCGGCCGGCTGACCGACCGGCAACTGCGGGATGAGATGGTCACGCTGCTCCTGGCCGGGCACGAGACGACGGCGCTGGCCCTGTCCTACACCTTCTACCTACTGGCCCGCCATCCCGAGGCCGAGGCCCGGCTGGTCGCCGAGTTGCAGGAGACCCTCGGGGGGCGGGCGCCGACGGCCGAGGACGTCCCCCGACTGCGGTATGCCGAGTGGGTGGTCAAGGAGGCGCTGCGGCTGTATCCGCCCGCTTGGGGGTTGGGGCGGGAGGCGATCGCCGACTGCGAGGTGGGCGGCTACCACGTCCCGAGGGGCACCCAGGTCCTCACGATCCAGTGGGTGGTCCACCGGGACCCGAGGTGGTTCGAGGAGCCGGAGGCGTTTCGGCCCGAGCGGTGGGTCGACGACCTGGAGGGGCGGCTGCCCCGGTGCGCCTACTTCCCGTTCGGGGACGGCCCCCGGATCTGCGTCGGGCAGCAGTTCGCCCTGACGGAGGCGGTGCTGGTCCTGGCGACGGTCGCCCGGCGTTATCGCCTGACGCTGGTGGGCGACGAGCCACTGGAGTTGGTGGCGTCGCTCACGATGCGCCCGAGACGAGGGATCACGATGCGGGTCCAGGGCCGGTAGCCGCAGGGGGATCAGGCCGGGGCGAGATCGAGGCAAGCCGAAGCGCCCTGAAGCCGTCCGATCAGCGAGGAACACCCACCACGGCGACATCTCCGATAGCGACCGCAGCCGCTTCACCGTACCCACGAAGGGGAGCGTTGCTTGCCTCCTAACCAGCTATCGCTACAGCCCTTCAAATCTTGCAGCAACGATCCGAGTATAACGCACGGTGTGGGCGATGTTCTTGTGCCCCAAATAATCTTAGCATCGCCCCCCTTATCAATGGCAGCGTGATACCCCTGACTTTTTTCCGCTCTCCCTGCAAGGGGCCTTCCTCATACCACCGGCTCTGCCGGTCGTGGCTCATTCCACTCGCGGTCTAGGCCGGATCAGGCCGCGGCCGTAGAACCGCTCGCGCTTGGCTTCTTCCTCGAAGAGCCGCTGGTGCGCCTTGAGCAGGTCGCCCACGGTCACGATGCCGATGAGCTGATTCGGGTCGTCGGGGCTGACCACGGGGAGCTGTTTCACGCCCATCTGGGCCATCCGCTCCGCCGCGATCCGGCACGACTCCGAGGGGTAAGCGGTGATCGACTGGTGGCTGATGAGGTCGTAGGCGATGATCGCCCCATTGCCCAGCACATCCGCATCCTTCGACCCATCGATCAGGCCGGTGATCCAGTGCTCCAGCAGGTCCGAGCGAGTGATCACGCCCAGCAGGTTCCCGAGCTTGTCCACGACGGGGTAGCCGGAATGCTTCGATCGGCTGCCGCCAAAGAAGTACTGGCCGAGGAGGTCGCGGACGGGTAGCGCGGCCGGCACGGCCACTACCTCGGTCGTCATCACCGCACCGACGCTCAGCCGCTCCAGGGGATCGACCGCGTACTCCTGGGTAATGAGATACCCGCGCCGCGCGACCTTCTCGGTCAGGATCGAGTGCTTCAGCACCAGCACGTTGAGGCCGTACGAGACCACCGAGGCGATCAACATGGCCGGCAGGGCGTTGAGGTCGTGAGTCA
>JAFAHT010000014.1 GCA_019237095.1 Planctomycetaceae bacterium | reverse complement strand
ACCATGCGACACGTGCCCACGCTGCTTGCCCGTGAGCTCGGTGCCTTCTTCCTGGGCCCGATGGCTTACATTGTGCTCATGGCTTTCCAGGTCATCGCCTTGCTCAATTTCTGGGAGCTCGTCGATGCGCTCAGCCAGCCCCAGCGCGAGTTTTCCAGCATCCGCGACCCGATGACCACGTATGTCTCTTCGAGTCCCCTGTTCTGGTTCAGCATTCTGGTTGCCGTGCCGCTCTTGACGATGCGGTTGATCGCCGAGGAGCGACGGACCGGCACCATCGAGACGCTCTTGACGTTGCCGGTCTCCGAGGCCGAGATCGTGCTCTCGAAGTGGCTTGCCGGACTGCTGATGTACCTGGCCCTCCTGGTCCCCTTTGCGATCTATCTGCCGTTTCTCTATTTCCAGGCGAAATATTACTTCGACCTCGGACCGCTCCTGAGCCTGGGCATTGGCCTGACGACCATGGGCATGATGTTCGTGGCGATCGGCCTCTTGTTCAGCGCCTTGACGCGGAACCAGATCGTGGCCGCCGTCTGGACCTTCGTGGTCCTCTTCCTGATGGTGGTCCTGACGCTTCTGCTCTACTTCTATGGGGCCCGCCAGCAAGCCGGGTGGGCCGAGGCAATACGGTTCCTGGCGGTTTACGTTCAGGTTCGAGCGTTCGGACAGGGCCAGCTCGACCTGCGGACGATCGCGGTGCATCTTTCGGTGTGTGTCTTGGCCCTCTACGTCACCGTGAAGATCCTCGAAACCGGGCGGCGACGATGATCTGCGCGAGCGCTCCGAACAGGGAATGACAGCTCAATGTGGGACGGTCTTTCGAACCTTTTCCAATTGTCGGCGGTCTGGGTCGCGGCGCTCCTCGTGGCGAGCTTTCTGGCGATCTTCTGGATCTTACGCGGGTCGCCGTCGGGCCAGGCGACCGCGGTCGAGGACGACGAGGATGCGCCGCCTCCTGGTTATCGCGACCGCGTGATCGCCGGGGTGACAACAGGCCTGGTCTTGATCCTTCTGGGCGGTTATCTGGCGTTGACTCTGACTCACGGTGTCCGCTGGTCGATTCCCGTCTTCGGCCTGGGCATCGGTCTGGTGCTTTACCTGAACATCGCCAACCGGCGGTATCGACACGCCAGCCCCATCCTGCGACGGACTTCGGACCTGGCGAGCGTGTTCCTCAACGCGGCCTTGCTCGCCGGAATCCTCATGGTTGCCAACGTGGCCGCCTTCCGCTATGGCGGACGGGGAATCGACCTGACGCGCGAGCAAACATTCTCGCTATCGTTGCTCTCCACCAATCAACTCGAGAGCTTGAATCGCCCGGTCACGTTTCACATCGTCTACGGCAGCGGCCCGCGCTCCGCCCGCCAGCTTGACCGGGTGGTTCAGCTCCTGGAGCTCTACCGAGCGGTCCGACCGGACATGATCAAGATCGACAGCCTCAACCCGTATACCGAGCTCGCGCGGGCCGAGGACCTGGCGAAGCGCGCGCCCGGTCTGGCGGTGATGAGGGTAGGAGGCGTCCTGATCGAGTACGGCGAGGGAACCGACGCCGAGTTCCTGGTCGTGCCCGCCCAGGAGCTGTTCGAGCCGCTCTCGGCCGACGCTTCGCGCGCGAGCACGGACCGCTTTGAGTCGGTCTTCAAGGGCGAGGACGCAACCACGTCGGCCCTGATCCGGCTGCGTGAGTCACGAAAGTCGAAGGTCGCCTTCACCACGGGGCATGGCGAGTCCTCATCGTCGGACCTCAACCCCGCCACCCAGGGCATCGGCATCTGGCGGGCCCGACTGGCCTCCGTCGGCTGCGAGCCAGTCGAGCTCAACCTCAATAGCGACGCGATCCCCGACGACCTGGCCCTACTGATCATCGCCGGCCCGATGAGCCCGTTCAAACCCGACGAGCTGGCCAAGCTCAAGGCCTACGCCGACCAGGAAAGGCCCATCCTGGCACTGGTCGGCAATACCGAGCCTACCGGGCTGGACGACTTCTTCAAGGCGTTCAACCTCGTGATCGGCCGCGGTCTGGTCATCGATCCGCGACTCAACTTCAATCGCACGCTCCAGCTCGTCTTCGCGCCTCTCAAGGGCAACCAGGGGCATCCCGTCACCGACGCCTTGCAATCCGACCGGTTCGTCCTTGTTCCCAACGGAGCGCCCATCCACATCCTGGGACAGGGCCCCTCGGCGCCCGGAAAACCGGGAACCGCGCCGGTCAATGCCAACCTGGTCCCCATCGCCATCCTCCGCTCCGGGCCTCAATCGTGGGCCGAGACCGACTTGACGAACCCCCGTCCCAGGTTCGATCAGGGCATCGACGAGCCGGGCCCCGTGACGGTTGGCGTGGCTGTCCAGGAACGTGCACCGGCCACGGCCGCCTCTGCCGGTTCAACCGCCGAGTCCGGACCCAGGCCCAGGCTCGTCCTGTTCTCGAGCCGCTCGCTGGCCGACAACGTCGTGCAAGGGATCGAGCCGACCAACCTCGACCTGGTCATGAATGCGGCGAGCTGGCTACGCGGCCGTCCCGATGCCGTTGGCATCACCGCCAACACGCACGTGGCTTTGACGCTCACGGCCGATCCCCTGCTCCGATCCCGCCTGGTCCTCGTCCCCACCGTCATGGCCGTCCTCGGGATCATCGCTGCGGGAACCATCGTTTACGTGGCCCGGCGCGAGTGAGCGGGAAACCCGCTCGCGCCGGACCTGACTTCTCTGCTCTTCTCTCTCCGATTACCTCCGCCAGACCGTCGATGAAAACGTTTCGCCCGACATTTGTACTCATTGGTCTTTTCTTCGCCGGCTTGCTGGTCCTCTGGTGGCTCGAGGATTCGGGCGTGCCCACGGAGGCCCAGCGGCGCGGGCGAATGAACCGGGTCCTGCCCGATCTGATCGATGTACCCGAAACCGCCGTCACCCGGCTCGAGATCCTGCGCGGCGGTGAGACTCTGGCCTTCGAGCGCAAGGGCACGGACCGCTGGCAGATGATCCGTCCGCTCGACGTCGCGGCCGATTCCACAATCGTCGAGACCTTGATCGGCAACCTCAAGAACCTGCGCAAGTCGCCCGACTCCGGCACGATCACCGCTCCGCCAGAATCGTACGGGCCGGCTCCTCCCGGCGCGGTCGTCCGGCTCTGGGGCGACGCCGGTTCGGAAGCCACGTCGCAGCCCCGTCTGCTTGCCGCGCTCGAGATCGGCAAGACGGTTCGCGACCAGTGTTTCGTTCGGCCGGTCGACACGGCGGGAATCGAAGTGGTCGATAAGAAGCTGCTGGGTGCTACAAGTCTGCCGCTGACCGAATGGCGGCAGATCAACCTCATCCCCGTGCCGAGCTTTCAGATCTCAAGACTGGCGATTCATCGGGGTGCTCTGAATCTGAAAGCCGACCGAGGCACCGGGGGCCGCTGGCACCTCTCTGCGCCGGTCAAGGTGCCGGCCAATGGAGCAAAGATCGAAAGCGCGATCGCCGCGCTCTCGTCGATCCGGGTCCTCGATGGCCAGAAAGGATTCAGCGCCGATAACGTGACCGACTTCGCGCCCTTCGGGCTCGACAGGCCCGAAGCCACGATCGAGCTGACGTCGGCGTCGCAACCGGATTCCCCGCTCGTCCTGCACGTCGGCAAGAAGGTGCCGGACCACCCCGACCGTGTCTATGTCCGCCGGGGCGACCAGGACGACGTGGTCTCTGTCAGCGACCGGTTCCTTGTCGAGATCCCCCGCGACAGCATTGCCTTCCGCAGCCAACACGTCACGGACATCGATCCTGCCGCAGTTTCCGAGATCGCGATCAATGCGCTCTCGACCACGTTCCGGCTCGAGCGTCAGGGCACGGCCTGGAGGCTGAACTCGCCGCAAGCCGGAAAGGCTGATAGCCACCTCGTCCAGTCGCTCGTCAACCAGCTCGACGGCTTGCAGACCAGCGAGTTTCTGGACGCCGAGCGCGTGATCCGACCCGATCTTGACCCGCCGCTCATGACCCTCAAGGTCTGGCAGTCCGCCCCGAACGGCCCGGCGCCCCGAGCGAAACGGGCTGAAAGCTCCGAGGCCTCGGCGCCGACCCCTGCTCTCTCCCTCCTGATCGGCCGGCATGACCGGTTGAAGAAGACCATCTACGGCCGGCTCGAGGGCGACAGCATCGTCCTGGCCCTGCCGGATGTGCTGCTTGACGTCCTGCCCCGCAATCGGCTGGCCTACCGCGATCGCGGCGTGCTTTCGGTCAATCCGGCAACCGTGACCAAGCTGACGCTGATTCGCGAGGGAACAACGACGGTCCTCGAGCCGGATCGGTCTTCGAGTGCGGCGAACCAGTGGCGGATGGTCGCGCCGGTCCGGGTGCCAGCGGACTTCCGGGCCATCACCCAGCTCTTGGCCGTGTTTTCCGACCTCCGGGCCGAGGACTTCGCAGCCGACGCCGTGGGAGACGGCAAGAGCTTTGGCCTCGATCAGCCCCCTCTCGTCGTCTCCTGGGACTCCGAGGCCGCGCCGGGCGGGTCTGCCAAACCCGAGTCTCCAGTGCAAAAAACAGCCACACCCACAAGCTCGGGCGGACGCCTGCGGATCGGCAAGCCCGTCCCCGGCAAGCCGGGTACATTCTACGCGGCGGTCGATGCTCAACCATTCGTCTTCATGCTGGGCGCGCCGGCCCTGCAGGCCCTACTGGGCGAGTTCCACAAGACCCTCGTGCTGTCGTTTCCGGCCGACTCGATCCGCCGCCTGGTCTTCCGCATGCCTGGTCGCACACTCGCCTTCATCCGCAATCCGCAGCCCGTCGGTGGGCCGGCCGACTGGAAGCCAGAGCCAGGAACCGGAACCGACACGAGCGGCATCGACCTCTCCCGGTTCAACGACCTGGTCAAGCAGCTTGCAGAGCTGCGCACGTCCAGGTTTCTTCAGTACAACGGTCCGATTCCCGCCGCGACGGGCCTGGCCCGGCCGAAGTTGACCGTGGAACTTGGCAGCGAGCCCGGCAAACCGCCGCATGTCCTGCGAATTGGAGAGAACTACGGTGGATTCGTCGTTGCCGCCGCGGGCACGGCGGACACCGGTCCGGTCTTTCTGCTTCCGGCCGCCGCCTGGAACGCCCTCATCCCGTCCGCCGGCGCCGCCGGCGACATCCCCGTGAATCCCTTTGCGCCGTAACGCTGTTCTGATCGCCAAGAGCGGCATGGCTCAAAACGCGCGCCATTCGGGTAACAGTTCTGCCCTCTCGACGGGGGTGGGGTCCAGCAGCGTGGTTTGCCAGCCGCGGAGCGGCGGAAGTTCATAGCCTGGCGGCGCGAGCCCCAGGGTAGGTGCCATAGGGAGCGAACCATCTATTCTCTTGACCTGAGCCCCCAACGGGGCTACAGATGAGCGCGAGCGGACGAGAGGGCTTATCGCTGGTGCCATGATCGCTCGGGGTGGTGAACGGGTCGGGCTGCGCGTCGGAACTATTGGTCTCCGAGTCGGTGCCCATGAAACTGGTGGTGCAGGTCGAGGACAGGCTCCCCTGTCCGGAGTCGACGGACTGCCGGCCCCCGGTGCCGCTGGAAGGCTCGGTAGCGCTGTCGTTACCGGT
>JAFAHT010000534.1 GCA_019237095.1 Planctomycetaceae bacterium | reverse complement strand
CACGGTACTGCGCCCAGTAGTCGGGCATGTCCGGCGGCAGCAATGATCGGGCCGCCAGCATGTAGAAATCATGACGCGTCATCGTGCCATCAAAATCGGTGACCAGCAGGGAATGATGTTCGGCAGGCTTGCTGGAAATCATCTGTCTCGTCTCGCTCACAGTGTCCACGCGTACGGGTCGTGCCTCAGGGCAGCAGGCACGGCGCGGGCACGGGTTCCCGGGACCACGCCGACTCGTTGGCTTGACCTTCCACCCACGGCAATCCATAATAAAAAGAGTCAACTTTCTTCCGGGGTCTTTTCGCGAGCGAGGCCCGGGCGTGAACTTGCGGCCGTCAATACAAACTGGCGTGCGGCTGTTGTGGATCACGATGCTGATCCCGGGATTGATCCGCGTACCCCTACCCCAGGCCGATTTTCACAACATCCGGCACCATCACGGGGTCGGGGAAGTCTGTCCACACCACAACCACCTGCTGCGCTGGCACCCCACGGCCAGCCAGGACGCCGATGTCGCCATCGTGCACTGGCACTGGATCATACCTCGGACCGGCGAGGCCAGTGACAACTTGGGCAGCGGGAAAGACGATCCCGGCGCCCCCCCTCGTCCGCTCCTTCACGCTTATCATCTCGACTGTCTCGAGCCGGACTGGACGGGAGATCCGGTGATCGGTCCCGACCACCGGGGCCGGCTACTGCAAGATACCTCTCCAGGCCAGTCGACTCTTCACCTGGCACATGACTCCCACCTGATCGGACTGGCAGCTTACCGTGCCTGGGCTGGGCCAGGCTTCGAGTCGGGCACGCCAGGAAAACCGCGCGCCGGACTTTTGGGTCTCTTTCAGCGGTGGAATTGCTGAGCGGTTTTCCCACGCTTTCTCAAGCGAGCGAGCACGTCCCCGGTCCATCGGGACGACCTCTTCACCTCAGCGACGGGCGTGCTCTGCTGAAGCGAACCGGAATGATCCTCCGCGGCCGACGGACATGATGCTTCACCCATGCGTCCGAGTTGACTTCGCGCATTTCGTCCCCGCCGGAGCCGCGATTCCTCGTCTTGATTTAACTAGAGGACTGAAGAACCCGATGATTGCCCGGAGACCTCGCTCATGTTGCTCACGCTCACCGAACGTCCGACTTACCTCACCAGAATAAAGCGGTTTTTCCCCTGGCTGGGAATGGGCTTGTGTCTGGCGGCACTGGCTGCCCACCTGGCGTGGGACATTGTCGGCTGGAGGATCTCGGCGGCCGTGGCTCAGGCCGATATCCAGAGAGCACAAGCAGCAGTTTCTCACCAGACCGCGGCAGCGAACCCGCCAACCACCGTCGTGCTGAGTGAAGCGAAGCTCAAGGCCGCCAAGCTGACTACGGCACAGGCCCGCTATGACGAGTTGCCGACCGAGCTCGGGGTCCCGGGCCGGATCGAGGTCGACGCGGATCGCCGGATCGAGATCCGGCCCCGCGCCGCTGGTGTGGTCCGCGAGGTCCATGCCTTTCTCGGTCAGAACGTCAAGCGTGGTGATCCGCTCGTCACCTTGGATAGTCCCGACGTGGGAACGTGCAGGCTCAACCTCCGGGCCAAGCAGCGCGAATTGAACACCGCGCGGATCGAGGCGGCATGGAAATCCGAAGTCGCGGCCGCGGTGGCGCTCTTGATTCCCGAGCTCCGCATGGGAACGGACCCCGCCGCGATCGAGAAGGAATTCGCCGACAAGCCGCTGGGCTCGTATCGCGGTTCACTCTTGCAGGCCTACGCCGAGTTCGACATTGCGTCCCACGAAGAGGAGAAGACCGCCAACCTGCGGCGCCAGGAGGTCATCGGTGAGCATCCCGCCGTGGTGGCCCTGCACACTCGCCAGGGACTACAGGCCAAGCTCTATGCCACGATCGAGCAGGTCAAGTTCGACGCTGCCCAGGCAAAACGGCTGGCCGACCAGCAGGTGCGCAAGGCCGAGTCCGACGTCATCGACGCGGCCCAGCGGCTGCGCATCCTGGGTGTATCCGAAGATATCCGCCAGCTCCTCGACCATGCCGATAAGGCGGACACGCGGGCCGTTGATGAGGACGTGACCGTCTACCAGATCACCTCTCCGTTCGACGGCACGATCATCAAGAAGGACGCGGTGGCCAGCCAGAAGGCCGACCTCAACGACGTGCTCTTCACCGTGGCCGACCTGAACACGGTCTGGGTTACCGCCAACATCGCCGAGTCGGATGTCGCCAGCATGCCCAAGATCCGAGGAGGCGCGATCCGGCTCTCGGCCACCGCGTACGGCACGCGCTTGTTTCCGGCCCAGCTTCTCTCCGTCGGCGCGATGGTTGACCCCCAGACCCGGACGGTCCCGCTCCTGGCCCAGACCAACAACCACGATGGCCTGCTCAAGCCGGGCTTGTTTGTACGCATCCTCCTGGACAGCCCGATCACGGAGCGGACCTTGACGGTTCCCCATGCCGGCGTGGTCGAGATCGAGGGCAAGACCGGGGTCTTTGTTCCCGCCAAGCCCGGCGGGACGGTCGCGACGGACCAGCGCGCGTTCACGTTCTTGCCCATCGAGACAGGCCGCGATGCCGGCGATCGCGTCGTCGTCAAGTCGGGATTGAAGGAGGGCGATATCGTGGTCGCGAGCGGTGCCTACCAGCTCAAGTCGGAGCTCATCCTTCAGAACCAGACCGAGGAAGAGTGAGCTATGCTCAACGCCATCATCGAATCATCGCTG
>JAFAHT010000501.1 GCA_019237095.1 Planctomycetaceae bacterium | reverse complement strand
TAGACCCTCCTGGTCGTAGCCACATGTACGGCGCCGCTTCGTGCTGGCATGCGGCCATTTTCTGAGGAGCAACGAACATGTCAAGAGAACTTTGGAGTTTTTAGTGGCTACATTTGGAAGGCGAAATCGAGGTTAACTGCTGACAGGTGTGCGACTTACGTCAGAAGTTGGTCTGGAACTTCGGACTAAGAGCGAGGCAGCCGAGTGCGTCGCCAACGTCGCCTTGGAACTGTTAACCAACTTCCACGTGGCTGGCACGTTGCTCGACTTCCCGTCGGCCCCGCGACTCGCTCGCGGTTGACATGCGGCCCGACGTTGCCCGCGGACACCCGAAATGGATCGCGCGAATGACGTCTGGATTGAGGAGCTGAGGCAACCCGGCCCCCGCCGCGAGGCCGCGCTGGCGGACCTGCGCGCCGACGTGCTGCGCGGCATGCGCGGCGCGCTGGCGGGGCGCGCGGGTATCGACGATGCGTTCTTTGAGGACGCTGTGCAAGAGACGCTCCTCAAAGTGCTGGACCGCCTGGAAACCTTCGCCGGGCGGGGTCGGTTCGTGAATTGGGCCCTGGCCATCGCCATCCGCGTGGTGCAGACCACGATACGGAAGCAGCGCTGGCAGGGCGTGTCGCTGGACCGGTTCAAGGAGGAAAGCAGCGGCACGGCCGTTGACGTGGCCGACCAATCCCTGGGCCCCGAGCGTGCGTCACTCCGCTCGGAGTTGCTGACCGTAATGCATCGGGTTATCCACGAGCAGCTCACCGACAAGCAATGGCTCGCCCTGACCGCCGAGCTGAACGGGATGCCCCAGGACGAGATCGCCCGGCAGCTCGGCAGCAACCGCAACGCTGTCTACAAACTCACGCACGACGCCCGCCGCAAACTCAGGGCAGGACTCGAGGCCGCGGGATTTGGCGTTGAAAGCTGGCTTGAGGCATGGGAGAGTTGAGAAAAAGGCTTAGAGGCCCTAACTTTATTGAGTGAAACTCCGGTATTCCGGCTTCGAGATCCAATAAAGTTAGGGCCTCTTATGTCATGAACCTATCAGACGACCAGATCCGCGCCCTGCTTCAAGCCGTCAGCCGCACGCGGGATCAAGAGCTGACCTGCGACGAGTGCCTGGGGGAACTGAGCGGTTTCGCCGAGCTGATCCTCAAGGGGCGGCCAGTCGAAGAAGCGTATGACCTCGTCCAGCAACACTTGCAGGTTTGCGGCGAGTGCAGCGAGGAGTTTGCGTTGCTCCTCAAAGCCCTTGAATGCCTCGTGGAGCCCCAGCCGTGAATCGACTGCCCCGCTGGCATGGTCACAGAGAAGGAACCCGTAGTAGCCACAACTCGTCAGCGGGGGAAAACAGGGGCGGCGGCTCCTCCAGCAATCGCGGGCGTTCCGGCAGGTGGGCTGAGCCAAGATTGCCAACCTACGGTATCATGGAGATTCACTCCCGGCGGTCTGGTCCACTATACCGCGCCGAATCCCGACCGCGTAGGCGACTTGCCAGGGGTAAGGCCGATGCGTCGGGGCGCGTCAGATAGATAGGACAGGGCTTGCTGACAACCGGGCAGCTGGAGAAATGACAATGGAGGCCATCCCATCAAACCGTTTGCCTGGACCTTTTCCGGATCGGAACCGCGCGGCGGTGGAACGACACCTCCGACCGAATACCGCGTTCGTTTTCGACGGCGGCGGAAGCCTCGGAGCGGTCGAAGTGGGAATGCTAAAGGCGCTCACCTCCTACGGTGTCCGGGCTGATTTGGTGGTCGGCTCATCGGTAGGCGCGATCAACGCCGCGTTCTTCGCAGGCGAGCCGACCGGTGATGGGGTCCAGCGCCTGGAGCAGATCTGGCTCGGGGTCCGCCGGCGCGACGTATTTCCCATCGGTCCCCTTGGGAGCTTTCTCGGGTTCTTTGGCTGGCGTGACCATATGCTGGACCCGACGCCCCTTCGGCGCCTCATCGAGCGAAATATCCAGTACCGGCAGCTTGAAGAAGCGCGGATTCCTTGCCACGTGGTGGCCACGGACCTGATTGGGGGAGGCGATGTTCGATTCTCCTCGGGGCCTGCGGTGGAGATCCTACTCGCCAGCACTGCGATCCCCGCTGTTTTTCCCCCCGTGCGGATCGGCGAGCGCTACCTCATCGACGGTAGTATCGTCAACAACTCCCTCATCTCAATTGCGGTCGAACTGGGTGCGACGCGGGTGATCGTGCTTCCTACCGGGTTCTCGTGTTCCATCGAGCGGCCTCCGCGCGGCGCCCTCGCGATGGCGCTCCATGCTTCGAATCTTCTCATCGCACGACAACTCGTAGTCGATGCGCAGCGATTGGCAGATGAGGTGGAGCTGATCGTCATTCCGCCGCTTTGTCCGCAAACGGCTTCCGCTTACGACTTTTCGCGCACGCGAGAACTGATTGACCGCGCTGCCAAATCTACCGAGAGCTGGTTGGACGAGGGCGGTCTTACGCCTCGGGGTATTCCCGGCGCGCTCGTACCCGGCGGTTGCGCGACGGAGATCACCTCTCGGCCGCCGAGGCAACTTTCCGCAGGGTAAGACCAATTCTCCTGGGCGCGTCAGAGGGGTAGGACGTCGCCTGCTAACTGTCTGGCAAACGCGGAAGAGAATGGGCACCTGACCCTCATCAACCTATGGACCACGCTTCAGAGAGCAGCGGCAAAGCGATCTTGTGTTTGTCGGCGAACTTGGCCAGTTCCTCAAAGGAGAACGCAATGATCAGATGGGTTCTTTTCAGCGTCATAGGGACTGCCGCGCTCGCGGGCGTGTCGCTGATAGGGAAGAACACTTCGCCCGGCCAGGGTGCGAAAGAGAAGGAAGTCCAACAGCAGAGCGACAACGAAACAGGAACGCCGTTTGCCGTGGTCGAGCTCTTTACCTCGGAGGGGTGTTCAAGTTGTCCGCCGGCCGACGACCTGCTCGGAGAGATCGTCAAGGATGCGCAAAAAGGGCAGCAGCGCGTCTATTGCCTCTCTTTCCACGTCGACTACTGGAACAGCCTCGGCTGGCGCGATCCATATAGCGACCCGGCCTTCTCGCGCCGGCAACGAGAATACGCCAGGGCGTTCAAGTCCGATCAAGTGTACACACCTCAGATGGTTGTCAACGGGAGCACAGGGTTTGTCGGCTCCGACCGCACCCGCGCGCGCAAGCAAATCGACGCGGCCTTGAAGCAGCCGGTCCGAGCGGCGGTTAAACTCAGCCAAGAACAAACAAAAGACGCGAGCTCCGTCGTGTTCGCCTACGAGGTGAGGCGGGCTGCGCGGGGCAGCGCCCTGAACGTCGCCGTGGTCGAGGGCGGACTGGTTAGCAAGGTGAAGCGGGGCGAGAATGGCGGTCGAACTCTCCGGCACGAGAACGTGGTACAGGCTCTGGAGACCGGCCTTCTCGGCGAAGCCGCCACGGGAACGGTCCAACTCAAGCTACCGGCCGACTTGGTTCGCAAGAACTCCTTGGCCATCGCGTATGTTCAGGATATCGACACCTGGGCTATACTCGGCGCAACCGCTGTCGAGCTCCAGCCGGCTGACCCCCCGCTAGCTGCTGAACATTCGTACGCAGGGAGACGAACATGCCAGTAGTTCACACGAGCCGCATTCGAGTCGAGAAACACGAGGGTGCGCGCCGGACGGCCCACATCGAGGGATTCGCAGAAGAGGTGCACTTCGGCATCCACGGAGGCATCCGGCATTTTTACCAGAACAAGTATGGGCGGGATCTGTCCGGCCCGGAATACCCGGCCACCCTCGACTACATCATTGCCGGCGTCGCCGGTTGACTGACCGGCACGTTGGGGACCGCACTGGACGTGCGGGGAGTTCGGTCGGCGGGCAATCTGGCGGCAGACGTGCAGGGCGACATCGAGGACGTGGGAGGCGTGATGAAGATCACCAAGATTCGGCTCCGATACCGGTTTCGGATCCCGGCCGGGACGAGGGAGAAGATTGACCGGGTTCTGCACAGCTATGCCGAGCAATGCCCGGCCTATCAGTCGGTCAAGGGCTGTATCGAATGCACGTGGGGAGCCGCGATCGAGGAGATCAGTTGATCTAGCGTCGCACGATTTCGAGGTTGACCCAGCCGGTTTCAATTGTCCCCGGCCAGATGGATCGAACATCGGGGTCGGTCCAGCCGCGGTCCGGGTCGGGCTCGAGCCAGACCCGCAGCCGCCGGCTGCCGGGCTGATCGATGGCTTCTCGAGGAATCGGCTCGACGGGACCGATCGGAAAGCGCCGCGACGCGGCAGGAGTTTCCGACGCTTCTGATCTGCTGTCGACCTGTCCGCTCAGGAGGATGAGGCCGGCCCGGAAGCGTCCCGGCACCTGATCGAATTCCAGGAAGATCTGGTGGGCAAGGTCGCACGGCAGTGGGGTTGCGATCACGACCTGAGCCGGGTTGCGGATCATCATCTCCTGGTTCAGGGCGAGGAAGCTCGACAGGTCGTCGGAAGACAGTTGCTGGCTCTCCGGGCGTATGGAACGCGCGATCATCTCGGCCCGGTGCTCGTCAGGCAGGGCCAGCAGTGAGCGGATTTCCAGTCTGGAGTCGAACTCGAAGCTGAAGGGAAGGTGTGGCAGGTCGATCTGCCAGGTGTCGGTCAAGCCCCGGGTTCTGACCCTGGTCTGGAGGGCCAGGCGGTGGGGACCGCTCGTGTCGAAGTCGGAGGGGACGATGGTGAAGTCAACGTGGCCCGCACCCGGCGTCCAGGCCGAGTATTCCTCGAGCGCCGCGCGGCGGGCGCCGGTGATCCGGTGCGACCATTCCAGATCGGCCGGCTTGATTCCCGGTCCGTCAGCCAGCAGAAACAGCAGCCCATACGTCGCCCGGATGAGAATTTCGCCCCTCAGCGCCCTGGGATAGCGACGCCTTGCGATCCACTCCACGGTATATCCTCTGCGCACCAGCGCTTGCTCTTCCTCGGCGATTAACTGATCGTGCGCCCAGAGCACGGAGATCGCCCGGCCGGCGGCGTCGCGCAACGACGAAGACGGCGGCTCGCCGAAGGTCCGGAATAGCTCGGGAAGACCGGAGCGGCCAAACTGGGTGACCGACTCGACCTGCCGAGGGGTGATGTCCTGCTCGCTGAGACGAGCGACGGCTTTCCGCGCTTTCCAGGCCAGGAGGAGTTTGCGGCCCCCGCCCAGCAGGACCACGCCGCCCAACACGACCAGCACGGTGGTTCGGGGCTCGCCCAGCCAGTTCCGGCTTTCGGCCAGGGCATTTCGCCGGGAGCGGGAGCGCCCTTTCCCCGAGCCGGGCGACAGCCCACTGTCCGAGTCGCTTTCGGAGCGGCCTGTCTCTCCGTTCCCTATGCCGCTCGTCTTGCCCCCTGGCTGCATGTTGTCGGGCGCCCCGGAATGCGAAGGACTCACAGACTGGTCCGCGGCCGGGCAGACGGAAGTCCCTGCGGCTTCGAGCCTGGCTCGGGCCGCGTCGACGGCTTGGACGTTGCGCCTTCTTGCGGCTTGGCATCCTGGTTCTCGGGCATCTCCTCGATGATGGTCGGCTTGCGCACGCGCGCGCCTTCCGCTCCCGAGAGCCCGGTCAATTCGCGCACCTCGTCGAGTGCGTCCTGAATATCATGAATATCGCGATGAAGCTCGTGGATCTCGGCCATGACCCGCTCGATCGGGTCTTCCGAGCCTTGCTTGTCGGTCAGGATGAGCAGGTTATCCTCGGCAACAACTTTGTAAGTCAGGCCAACCTGGTCCAGGAGCAGCTTCAGACCGGTCTTGAGCCGTACGCCCTGGAGCTCGAGCTTGACGGCATCCTCGGGCTTGACGGCGAGCCGATCCAGCGCGGCCAGGTCGAGGACGACCGGCAACCCCAGCTCGCGGCTGAGTTGCTGGGCGACATCGGCCAGCGGCGTGGGCCGGGCGAACCGGAAAGGATACGGCTTGAGAAGCGCGTCCTGGACCGAGTCGGACTGGACCAGCTTCGCCAGTTCGGTGACTCCGCGGGCAACCGCCTTGGCCCTCTCGGCCGCCGGCTTGCTCTCGCTCTGGGCGCGCAAGGATAGGTGGCTGACCGCGACCAGACCCACCATCACGCCAGCGACCACGAATAGCAGGATCAGGCGTCTCATGCGCCACACCTCTTCGAAGGCTCCGAGCAGTCGGAACGGAGAGGAATATTACAATTCCGCAAAACGATGCCACATTATAACGCCCCGGCCTGACTCCGGCCAGCGGGACTGACCAGCGGGACTGACTGGGCGCGGCCATCCCTCAGCGCAGCGCCGAGGCGCCAGGCGCGGGCGACTTTTCCGACTCCGCAAGCGTCTTGACGTGCCTGAGTACGCGATCGTGAATGCGATGAATAATCGGGTCCGACCAGAGTCTCCAGTACGATGTCGGCCAGAGACCGTGCTGGTACAAGGTGCTTCCTTTCAGAAGGGTCTTCCCTCCCGGCAGCGCCGTCAACTCTAAACCGCACTAATATTGGCACCGTTCGATATGACAAGTATGTATGTTTATAACCATAATCGCTTCAACCCAGACAGGTGGCCCGGACGGGGCTGCCGGGGAGGAGAGCGTGCAAGGGTGAGCGGGACGGCTACGTCCGAAGGCCGCAGGCCTCCCGCAAGAGGGAAGCGTTGAGCAGAAGCATGTCCAGCCAGTAGTTCATGCGTTCCGCATTGGTGACGTCTTTCCAGTGCGAGAGGAGAGCGGCATGCACGCCCAGCGGGGTACGCCCTTCCTGGGGGTGTACTTCCAGCATGAAGGATACCCGCTCTGGGGGGAGCCCACCGAGGGCGGTCTGGACGATTTCGTGCAACCCTGCCGGCCCGAACATGCCCCCCAGCAGGTACCGGCCCTGGTAGGCGAAGGGGAGCCGGATCTCCTGCAGGAAGCTGAGGTGGTCCGAAACGCCGTAGCAACTTAGGGTCGAAAGCGGGTGGCCGTCGTGCAGATGAAAGTGCAGCGGTTTCCCCAGCCGTGCGAGGCGCTGCACCAATCCGACCACGGCGGGCCGGGCCTCGGCCACGGCTCGCTGGATGCCCCCCAGGCGTTCCGGCAGGTCGGGGGAGGTCTTCAGCGAGCAGACGTCCACGCCGGGGAGGGCCCTCTCGTAGGCCGTCCGGCAGACCTGAATCCCGACGTGTGAGACGTCAATGCACGCCGAGACGCGTTCCAGATCGCTCGCCCTTTCAAATAGCGAGGCGAAGCCATCCGTCGCCAAGCCGGCGGCATATTCGACGAAGAGCCAAGGCGCGTTCCGTACCTCGGCCAGCCGCCGGTCCGCTTCTCGCAATGCCGCGATCGCCGCGTCCGGCCGCTCCCCGAACTGCGCGTGGTCGTGGACGGTCATCCCCTCGACCCACCCGGCGGCGCGAACGGCAAACTCCATCACCCGGTCGCGTGCCTCGGGCCAGAGCAGGTTGATCTCGCGCGGGAGGTGAACCGTACACGGGCGGTCGGCGGGGCGGAATGCCAGCAGCAGTTGGAGTTCCTCCGGGCTTGCGGGATACAATTCCGCCCCCAGCCCCGCCTCCTGGAAGCGCACTTGCGCCAGACGCAGCAGGGCATCGTCGCCCTCGATCCCCTGCTTGATCAGCATGGCCAGGAGCTTCGGCGCCGGCATCTCGCCCCCTGCGATCGCATTGGCTGTTGGTTACAGCCCCTGTTGAGGACGGGTTTGGACGACATACACTTCGTCCCTGCTGTACACCCCCTCCACGTCCTGGGGCCGGCCCAGCCTTTCTTCGAGAAAGGTGGCGATGTTTGCCAGCCGTCGGCCGAGATGCTGCGCGGCCGCCGCGTCGGTGGAGAGAGGAACCCTGGAATAATCCAGCCGCTCGCGGATCAGGCCTTCCGTGCCGTTGTCGCGAGAGGGCCGCAGGGCGACGCTGAAGCTGGCGCAGGCCGAGAGCGTGATAACGCCGGCCTTGCGCTGGCACACCATTCGGTACGGGGTTCCGGGTATCGAGGAGGAGGCGAGGGCTTCCCCCAGGCCGACCGCCAACTCCACCAAGGCCTCGTCAGGGTTGCCGGTGAGGGGGTTGACCGTGTGCAGGATAAAGGACAGCTCTGGGGCCACCAACTCCTGCAGCAGCACGGCCATGCGGATGCTGCTGTGGGCGATCCCGGCCTGCATTCGGCCCATCGCGGCCCGGCGGGTCCAGAGCGAAGCCCAGACCCGGGTAATCGCCGCCGGGGCCGCCCCGGGAGGGACGTTCACGACCGATTCGTACAGGCCGGCGCCGGCCAGGTGTTCCAGGTCCTCGCCGTTGGCGCTCGAACGGACCGCCAGGCGCGCGTCACGGCCGAAGAACGCAGTAACGGTGGTGCCGATCTGGTCGGGCACCGGGAGGGCGCGCACCAGTTCGCGCAGGCGCTGGAGCAGTGCCTCCAGTTCCCCGGTCGGGGTGTTCGGCAGGCGCCCCAACAAGGCCAGGTATTCGCGGTGGATGGCGGGAGCACCGTCCAGGCACTGCTCCATCACCCCGAAGGGGAGGGCCAGCCCCCGCGGCGCTCGGAACAGCCCGCCCGATTGCTCGGCCAGTTCCAGCAGGCGCCGGGCCCCGGCCGCCTTGGCGCCGCAGGTGGCCGGGCTGGCCTGGTCGAGGGGGAGAGCACCGGCCCCCGCCGTCAGGAGAGGTTCTGGGAGAGAGACGGGCGTTCGAGTCGATCCGGCCCCCGTGGCCCCCCGCGCTCCCTGCGCTGCCTCCTGCAGGGATAGCCCGTCCGTCGTGACACGCAGGCGCACCAATTTGCCGACAAATCGCTCAAAGTCCTTGAGGTGTTCCCGCTCCGCGCACGCGGCGAACGGGAGGCGTGCCTGCCGAGCGCGCACGCCCAGGTGGGAGAGAAGGGGCAGGGGGTGGACCAGCGCGATGCCGGCCACGCACGCCGGGATGTCCGCGTCGCCGTCGGCCTGCTCCAGCAGGAGCAGGAGCGGCCCCTTCGCCCCCTCGACTTCCGCGAGCGTCGCCGCATAGGCCAGTGTCCCGGAGGCCTCGCCCGGGACGATCGCTTCCCACGGAGGCAGCCGCAGGGCCTGCCGCAGCACTTGTAAACCCGCGTCCACGAGCCTGCATAGTTGAAAGAGGACGTGGCCGCGGATGTCTCCCTCGCTGAAGACCTTGATCGCCCGTTCCTCGATCTCCAGCGCGCGGCCCAGTTCCTCCGCCCGCCGCAGGAAGAGGTGGTTGATCCGGTCGGTGTAGGTCTCGGCCAGGCGGCGGGCGCGGGAGAGCGTTGCCACGAGCCGCAGCAGGTGGAAGCGATCCTGAGCGTGAAAGTTCCCGGCCCAGGCGGTGACCTCCGACCGAAGAGCGGCGCACTCCTCGGGCTCGATCAGGCTCAGCCGGAGGTTGTCGAGGGCCGCCGCCAGCGCGCGCAGGAGGCCGGGCCAGGCACCGGGCCCGGCCAGGTCTTGCAGCCGGTTGCTGCACTCGCTCAGCAGCGCGAAGGCGTAATCTTCCAGCCCGATGTCCGCCAGGCGCAGTTGTGACCGCCGCTGCGGGCTTTCCTGGTCTCCTTTCTCCGCAAAGAGCTGCCGCAGGGCCGTGAGCCGCTCCAGCAAGTCCAGTAACTGGCCGTCGGAGACCGGTCCTTCCGCCTTCAGGGCCAGGAAACCGCTCACCGCCTCCACGACGGCCGCGTCGAAGGAGCGGGCCAGCGCCCGGAGACGTGCCTCCAGGGCCGTGGCGTTGAAGAACTCCTGGAGTTCTCCGTGAAAGACCTCGAACTCCTGGACGAACGCCGGGGGGTAGCCGGCGCCGGCGGCGGTGATGCGCCCGAGGATCTCCTCCGCCGTGAGCAGGTCCTCCGGCCCGGCACAGCGGTGCAGCTTGTTCTGCAGGCGGTGCTTGATTTCCTGCTTGAGCTCGGACGGGATGTCGTTGCGGTGCGCGATATCGCGGATGCGCGTCAGCGGCTCGGACCGGCGAAACTCTTCGTTCCAGGACGGCAGGTAGGGGTAAATCCGCCGTACGATCCAGGCCGTCTCGGGAGTAGACAGTCGCTCCAGGGCCGTCTCGATCTGCAGTGCCGCCTCGGCGTGATGTTT
>JAFAHT010000484.1 GCA_019237095.1 Planctomycetaceae bacterium | reverse complement strand
ACACTGGGAGGGCGGCCTCGAACGAGCTTGGCGGAGCCAGGATCTTTCGAGCCGGTCCGGAGGTGCGAAACGAACCGTCATCTTGACCATGTCGCGGCGTGTCTGTCGCTCGCCACGCGTTGGTCGCCTGATTTTCTGGCAAGATCGTCCCGGCGGAATCCCTCCAATGGATTCTGGATCGAGATGTATGCCGGCTCGGCCGTGGACGACGTTGGAGAAGCCGGTCTGGCCTGGACCAAGGTTCCGATCACTGCCGCGCAGAACATCCCCGAGCCAACCACCTGGCTCGCGTGGACGCTGGTCGCGGGTGCCGCGGCGTGCCGATGCCGCGGGCGAATCCGGGCTCAAAGCTAGGGCTCGATCCATCAAACCAATCGTCATAGAAGCATCCCTGCGCAAAGCGGCGAGCGGGTTCAGGGTCGCCGCTGTTGTTCATCGGATGCTTCCCGGCTCAGGGTCTTCACCTTTTTCTCAAAGCGAAGCAGCGGCCTCCTTTTCCCCCTCACGTCCAATCCAGATTCCGAGAACGACTAAGATTACCAGGCCTGCCTGACCGTTCGGCTCTCCTGGTGGTCGGCCAACTGAAAGAGCCGGTGGATCAAACCACCGGCTCGTCGTGTTGGCGAACAATCACATCGACAGCAGAAGCAATCAGCCTGGTTCTTGTTGCACTCGCCACGATTCCCTTCTTGTCTTGCTCAGCTTCCCCGCAGCGACTCGAGCAGCTTCTTGGTGGCCTTGATGCCCTCCGGTTCGCTCAGCCGGCCGCCCTCGTACTCGATGCCCACGAAGCCGTGGTAGCCCGCCTTGGTGACGATCTTCATGATCCGCGCGAAATCGAGAGTGGTCTCGTTGCCTTTCTCGTCGAAGTCATAGCTCTTGGCCGAGACTCCCTTGGCATAGGGCATCATCCGCTCGATGGCGTCGTAGATGTCGATCGCGTACTTGCCGTCTGTCTTGGGGAAGTTGCCGAAATCCGGCAGGGTCCCGAAATTGGGGCTGTTGACGGCCTTCATCAGGGCAATGAGCGCATTGGGGTCGCTCGATGGGCCGCCATGGTTCTCACAGATGACGCCGATCTTGTGCAGGGCGCCATATTCGTTCAAGGCCGCGCACGCCTCGGCCACAGCGCCGACGTCGGAGGGGCTGTAGTGCTCACCGGTGTTGATCCGGATCGAGTGGCAGCCCAGGGCCGCGGCGGCGTCGACCCATTTCTTGTGGTTCTCGACGGCTCTGGAGCGTTCGTCCTTATCCGGAGCGCTCATGTCGCCCTCGCCGTCGATCATGATCAGCACGCAGGTCACACCGTGATCGTTGGCCCGGGTTTTCAGGTCCTTGAGATACTCCGAGTCGTGGGCCTTGTCCTTGAAAAACTGATTCACGAACTCGGCGCCCCCGATGCCGTATTGCTCGCGGGCGAGCTTGGGAAAGTCGAGGTTCGAGATCTTGCCGGCGAACAGGGCTTTGTGCAACGACCATTCGGCCAGCGAGAGCTTGAAGTCGCCGATCTCTCCGGCCGCGGCCACGGCCCCGAGGGCCTGTGCATGCGGCAGCCTCAGGCCCAGCAGGGCCCCGGCTGCCAGGCTGCCTGTGAGGAACGAACGGCGGTTCGAACGAGCATCGTTCATCGAACTGAACTCCGGGTGAGTGTGATGACGCGTCGTTTCGTGGATTCAAGCGTAAGCAATCGCAAGTTGGTCGAGGATCTTCTTGAGGGCCGTGGCGGCGTCGGCGAACCGTTCGGGGCCGGTGAAGCCGAAGGAGAGCTCGGCGACGACAAGGTGCGGTTCAAGGACCACGAAACCGTCGTAACCGCCCTCCATCGCACGTTCCATGAGGCTGGGAATCTGGCCGTCACCGGTGCCGGCCGGAACGTTGCGGTGTGTCCTGGCATCGTAGTCCTTGACGTGAAAATGGCGGACCCGAGCGTGCAGCAGGCTCCAGGCCTGGTCGATGTCCTGACCGACCTCGACGTAGTTAGCCGGATCGAACGCATGGGCCAGGGCCGGGGAACCGACGCTCTCGAGCAGGTCGCTGACGCGCTGGGCCGTGTCGCCGTAGATTCCCTTCTCATTTTCGAGCAGCAAGGTTACGCCCCGGCTCTCGGCCCGGCGCGCGAGCTCTTTCATCCTGGCGATGACCGCCTCACGGTAAACCGCAGGATCATCGCCGGGCGGGATGTAAAAGCTGAAGACCCGGATCCGGGGCGTCTCGTAGAAGTCCGCCAGGTCCAGGGCCCGGCCGAACCGCAAGAGGTGATTGTCGAACGACTCGGTGATCCGGATCTTGCCAATCGGCGAGCCCAAGGCGCTGAGCCCGAAGCCCCGCGCCCGCAAGAGACCACGATAGGCCTCGTGCTGCTCGTCGTCGAGATCCAGGACATTGGTCCCGTGGATGGCACGAAACTCGATGTGCTGGATTCCGTGGCGGGTCAGAACGTCAATCTGCTCCAGGGGGTCCTGGGAAATCTCGTCCGCGAAAGCACTGAGCCGAATCATCGAGTCTTACCCGTCTGCCGCACGACTTGCGTTCTTATCGATGCTCGCCATGATAGCAGTTCAGCGAAAAACCGCCAGGGCCCGGTGGAGACCACCGCGGGTTCCCGGTAGGATACGAAAGAGCCGGAATGAAACCTGCTTGGCCAGGGCTTGGCAACTCGGGGCGTTCTGTCATGGCGACGATCTGGGCTCTCTTGATCTACTGGCTGGTCATCTTCGTCGGCTGCTACGTCGTCATTGAGATCGGACAGGACCAGCTCTACGACGAGGTCACGCCCCATATCGGCCTCAAGGTGACGGAGGGCTCGCTGCTGCTGGCCCTGATGCTGGCGGCCTTTTATTACAAAGGGATGGCAGCGTCTTTCGATTCGATGTTCACGAACAACATTCTCTGCACCGTGTTCCAGGCGCTCGTATGGTTCGGTGTGTTCATGTTGATCTTCCAGTTTCATCCCTGGCACGCTCTCGGGCTGGGTATCGCGACGATGCTCCTGGTCCAGGGCCTGGCCACGATGGGCGTCAACAGCATCCTCAGCCCCACCCCGGCCGCGGTCTCCCGCCCAGCCGCCTTTGCCACGAGCAAGCCCGTCCGCCAGTCCCTGGCTCCCGCACCGGCGGCGCCGCCGACCGGGGCTGAGGCAAAGACCAAGTGAGCCGCGACGGCAAAACACAAGCAGCGTGCAAGGATGAAGCGATCTACATGGGTCAAATCAACTCCGACATCCGCCGGAATGTGGACCCGTTCTTGACGGGCGGATCGAGCCACCTCTGCTTGGGAATGACGCGGGGAGAGTAACCTTCGATGAGTTTAGGATGGAAGTTGCGAATCGTCGCCAGCTTCCGGGAGATGAGCGGGCTGGAGACCGCATCGAGCTTGGCCAGGACCTTCGCGTCCTCGGTAAGGAGGTCGTCTTCCTTGAGGACACCCAGCCGGAAGCCCTCACGAAGGGCGTCGGCGAATTCGTTGTAGATGAAAGCCTCGGTGAGACTGGCCCACCAGTCACGGTTCATCACATCAAAGAGGGCAGCGGCCTCGCGCGCCACAGCCAGGTTGTCGAAGACAATGGTCGATTCAATGACGGTAAGGTGGTGAAGGATTCTGTCGACCTGGCGCGGGGTGATGACGTGGCAGGCCAGTCCGTCCCGCAGGAAGTAGTCCAGACGATCGGCGCAGAGGAGAGGAAGGGGACGCTCCAGGAGGGGATAAATCGCGTCGTCGTAGAAGTCTCGCGGCTGGAAACCCAGGCGATCGAGCGCCGCGGCGATGTCAGGACGCTCGAGCATCTGCGGCTTCAGGCTCTCGTGGTGGTCCTGCTCATCGGAGGTCACCAGAAAATCGACGGCGTGCGAGAACGCCGTGTGGGAGATGTCGTGCAAGAGCCCGGCAGCCTGTTGCTTGAGATCGGCGCCCAGACCGCCCAGCAAGACATGAACGCCCAGGCTGTGCTCGAACCGGGTCACGTCCTTGAACGCGAAGGCGATGGCCGACGGCCCCGCCTGGCGCACCCCCCGAAGCCGCTGGAACGTCGGCGTGGCGATCAGACCGAGGAGCGCCGGGTCCGTGATCGAAACTTCTCCATAAACCCTGTCATTCCAGTGCATTGAGCCGGATCTCCTGCGCTCCTGCCGGCACGTTGAGCCGGTAAGGGGGCCTTTTCGATGATCGTGGGACGAGCCCGGATTTGCAAGAGAAGGTCGATCCCGCAGGTCGCGAGCCGGATCTGTGATTAGGTTTTGGCCGGTTGATTTTGGCTGCAGGGCAGGTGACGATGTGCCACCAAGGAACCGTGGTCTGGGTCGGGTCGCGGTCTTGGGCAAGGCGACGAAACCCTCATGTCGAGAACCGCGTGCTCGCGTTCTCAAGAAGTGTCAGGAGCCGATTGATGGACGGGAAAGTGAAGTCCGTGTGGCGGGCTGCCTGCCTTATGGGAGGACTCTGCATCTGGGGTATTGCCGTTGACCCGGCGCCGGGCCGGGCGGCGGTCGAATCAGGGAGCTTGAGCAAGATGATATTCGGAAAGACCCCGGACGGCACGCCGGTCGAACTCTACGTGCTGAAGAACGGTCAGATCACGGTCAAGGTCATGACCTACGGAGCCATCATTACCGAGATCGACACGCCGGACCGCAACGGCAAGGAGCGAGACGTGGTTCTCGGTTTCGACAGCCTCGAAGGCTATCTCGGCAAGCATCCGTACTTCGGGGCGACGGTCGGCCGCGTTGCCAACCGAATCGCCAAGGGAAAGTTCACCCTGAACGGGCAAGAGTATACCCTCGCCGTCAACGACGGGCCCAACACCCTGCACGGTGGGCTGAAGGGGTTCGACAAGGTGATCTGGAAGGCCGAACCGATAGATCACCCCGACGGGCCTTCGATCAAGCTGACCCGCCGCAGCCCCGACGGTGAGGAGGGCTATCCCGGTAACCTTGACGTCGGCGTCCAGTTCACGGTCACCGAGCAGAACGAGCTGAAGATCGAGTACACGGCAACCACCGACAAGGCCACGCCAATCAACCTTTCGAATCACAGCTACTTCAACCTGGCCGGACGGACCACCGAGCCGGTCCTGGGACACGAGCTGATGCTGGCCGCCGACCATTACACGCCCGTTGATGAGACCCTGATTCCCACTGGCGAGATCGCTCCCGTCACCGGCACGCCGCTTGACTTCACCAAGCCGACGGACATCGGGGCCCGGATCAAAGAGTTCAAGGTCGAGCCGACGGGTTACGACCACAACTTCGTGCTCAACAGCGGAGGCAAGTCCCTGGCGCTGGCCGGCCGGGTCTACGAGCCCAAAACCGGCCGGGTCATGGAGCTGTCCACCACCGAGCCGGGCGTCCAGTTCTACACCGGCAATTTCCTGGACGGCACGATCACGGGCAAGGATGGGATCGCCTACCGCAAGCACCACGCCTTCTGCCTCGAGGCCCAGCACTATCCCGACTCGATCCATCACGCCAACTTCCCGTCGGCGGTCCTCGAGCCGGGTAAGACCTATACCCAGACGACGGTTTACAAGTTCTCAACCAGGTAGGACGGGCCGGATGACCTTTGGTTCGGAGAGCCTGCCAGGCCCCGGGCCGGCAATGCCGGCTCGAGCGGTTCTGGCGTGTTGAGGTCGCGCCGGCTTGGTGTCATAATGCGGTCCCAATCGGCAAAGCGATGCGAGAAACCATGCCCGCGCAGGCTTGCTGCGGCTCGATCGGCCGCTAAGGACAGGAACCGAGCATGACGACCACACTGGCGTGGATCGACTACCTGATCATGCTGATCTACCTTGCCTTCGTGCTGGGGATCGGCTTTGCGCTCAAGAAGTTCATGAAGACCAGCGAGGACTTCTTCCTCTCGGGCCGATCGATCCCGGCCTGGGTCGCCGGGCTGGCTTTCATCTCGGCCAATCTCGGTGCCCAGGAGGTGATCGGGATGGCCGCCTCGGGGGCCAAGTACGGCATTGCGACCAGCCACTTCTACTGGCTGGGCGCGATCCCGGCGATGGTCTTCGTGGGCATCTTCATGATGCCGTTCTATTATGGATCGCGTGCGCATTCGGTCCCCGAGTACCTGCGGCTGCGGTTCGACGAGAAGACGCGCGGCTTGAACGCAATCACCTTCGCGGCGATGACTGTCCTCTCCAGCGGCATCTCGATGCTGGCGATGGCCAAGCTGATCGTCGTCTTGCACATCTTTGACGCCCCGTTCGCCAGCCTGGGACTTTCGAGCGAGTGGATCTTCCACGCCAGCATCGTCCTGTCGGCGGTGATCGTTCTAGGCTATGTCTACCTTGGGGGTCTGACGAGCGCCATCTACAACGAGGTGCTCCAGTTCTTCCTGATTGTCGCCGGGTTCCTGCCGCTGGTGCTCCTGGGACTGAAGAACGTCGGCGGCTGGGACGGGCTGAGGCACTCGTTGCCCACGGGCTTCACTCACGCCTGGGTCGGCATGAGCCAGGCGAGCACCAATCCGCTGGGGGTCGAGGTTTTCGGGCTGGCGATGGGACTGGGATTCGTGCTCTCGTTCGGCTACTGGTGCACGGATTTCCTGGTTGTGCAACGGGCGATGGCGGCCGACTCGATGACCTCGGCCCGCCGCACTCCCCTGATCGCCGCGATTCCCAAGATGTTCTTCCCGTTCCTGGTGATCATGCCGGGCCTGATCGCCATTGCCCTGCCCGCGGTTCAGGAGGCCGCCGCGCAGCCCGGTAAGGCGGCAACCGCCACCTCCTGGCCCAGCAAGGGGCTGATCCCGGCCGAAGCCGAGAAAGACCCGAAAACCGGCGAGATGGTGCCCAAGTACCTGAGGCAAGCCGGGTCCGATGAGCCTTTGCTCGATGCCAATGGCCAGAAGCAGTACGCCTATGACTACAACCTCGCCATCCCGAACATGCTGCTGCACTACTTTCCCACGGGCATGCTGGGGCTCGGCCTGACAGCGCTTCTGGCCAGCTTCATGTCGGGCATGGCGGGCAACATCACCGCCTTCAACACGGTCGGGACGTACGACATTTACAAGGCGTATATCAACCGCAGTGGGACCGACCGCCACTACATCTGGATCGGCCAGTTAGCCACGCTTTTCGGGACGATCGTCTCGATCGCGGCAGCGTACGCGGCAGCCCAGTTCAATAACATCATGGACGCACTTCAGCTCGTCTTCGGGTTCGTCAACGCGCCCTTGTTCGCGACCTTCTTGCTGGGCATGTTCTGGAAGCGGACGACCGGCCACGGCGCCTTCTTCGGCCTGCTTTCCGGTACGGCCGCCGCCGCGATCTTTCAGAGTCTGACCCTGCCGGCCGGAGCCGGTCCCGGCATCAAGGGCGGCTGGCTAGCCAACCTCCACACATTCCCCAGCGAGATGGCGCAGAACTTCTGGCTGGCCATCTTCGCCTGGACGACCTGCTTCCTCGTCACGATCGCCGTCAGCCTGTTCACCAAAGCGCGCGAGGACAAGGATCTGGTCGGGCTGGTGTACTCCCTGACGGAAAAGCCCAGGGAAGACCACCTATCTTGGTACAAGCGGCCCCTCGCTCTGGGCATCGTCGTGCTGATCATGACGGCGGCCTTAAACCTGATCTTCTATTGAGAAACGAGGAGCGATCTCGACGATGAACCTCGATATTCGAACTCCGATCGGGCTGTTGTTCCTGAGCCTGGGCGGGCTGCTGGTGATCTATGGCTTCTTCAGCGACCCGGGAATCTACTTCCGCTCACTCAACATCAACATCAACCTCTGGTGGGGTCTGGCACTGCTTGTCTTCGGGGGCATCATGACCTACTTCGGACGTCGCAAGACCAAGCTCCGGCCATCCTCAACTCCCTGATCGAGGAACCCCGGAAATGCCGAGCCTGCCGCTGGTGCTCGCCGCCGAGACGGTGTCCACGAAGCTGCTCTCGCTGAGCCTTCCCGACCTGGTAATCATCGTGGCGTATTTTGCCATGGTGCTGGGGATCGGCTGGTACCTGAAGCGGCAGACCCAGACCGGCGAAGACTTCTTCCTGGCCGGCCGCGAGATGACGGCCTGGATCGCCGGCCTCAGCTTCCTGTCGGCGAACCTGGGCTCGCTCGAGCTGATGGGCTGGGCGGGCGCTGCGTACCAGTACGGAATCCTGGCGACCCACTGGTACTGGATCGGCGCCATCCCGGCCATGCTCTTCCTCGGCATCGTGATGATGCCCTTCTATTACATCTCCAAAACGCACTCCGTTCCCGGCTACCTCCAGCTTCGCTTCGGCGAGAACAGCCGGGCCTTCGCGGCGATCTCGTTCGCGTTCATGACGATTCTCATGAGCGGCGTGAACATGTTCGCGATGGCTAGCGTGATGAAGGTCGTGCTGGGCTGGGACATCAATTTCAGCATCTGGGTCTCCTCCTTGACGGTGGCCGCTTACGTGTCGCTGGGAGGGCTGAAGTCGGCGATCTTCAATGAGGTCCTGCAGTTCGTCCTGATCTGGGCCGGTGCCATGCTGATCCCGATCCTGGGCCTCATCGAGGCCGGCGGATGGGAGAACCTTAAGATGGAGATCGCCGGGCGACTCGGGCGTTCTGATTACACTCACGTCTGGAGCACCCTCGGCTCGTTCCAGGACAACCCGATGGGCATCCACTGGACGGGTATCGTCTTCGGGCTCGGCTGGGTCGTCTCGTTCGGTTACTGGACGACCGACTTCCTGGTCGTCCAGCGGGTACTTTCGGCCAAGGACCTGCGTTCCGCCAAGATGGCACCGATCATCGGCGCGGCGTTCAAGATGATGGTCCCCTTGATCGTGATCCTGCCCGGACTGCTCGGCCTCGGCCTGCTCGACATGAAGCTCTTGCCCGAAAGCGAGGTCAAGCTCACGGGGGGTTACAGCTACAACGATGTGCTGCCGCTGATGATGGCCCGATATCTCGGGCCGGGCCTGTTGGGATTGGGAATCACGGCCCTGATCGCCGGGTTCATGGCGGGCATGGCGGGCAACGTCAGCGCTTTTGCCACCGTCTGGACCTACGACATCTACCGGGCGTTCATCAAGAAAGATGCCACCGATGCCCACTACGTGAGCATGGGCCGGTGGTGCACAATCATCGGCATCTTCGTGAGCATCGGCACGGCGTACCTGGTGATGCAGTTCTCCAGCATCATGGACTACGTGCAGGCTCTGTTCAGCTTCTTCATCGCACCGCTTTTCGGCACGGTCCTCCTGGGTATGCTCTGGAAGCGCGCGACTCCGGCGGGGGGTTTCTGGGGCCTGCTGGCGGGGACGGTCTCCTCGATCGCCATGTGGTTCTGGGTATACATGAGCCCGGGGGCCCTTGCTTATGTCGCCCTCTCGCCCCACGCCAAGCCTATGGCCGAGAACATGTACCGCGGGCTCTGGTCGTGGATCATCTGCGTGGTCGTCACCGTCGCCGTCAGCCTGGTCACGCGGCCCAAGACCGACCAGGAGCTGGTCGGACTCGTTTACGGTTGCACGCCGATCCCTTCCGAGCAGCACGTCCTCCTCTGGCGGCGGCCGATCCTCTGGGCGGGAGTCGTCGGGGCCGCATTCATCGCGCTCAACGTGATCTTCTGGTGAGGATTGATTGACATGACATCCGGCTCTCATCTCTCGATCTGGTTCTTCGTGGGCATCCTCCTCGCCTTTTACGGTCTGATCATCGCGGGCGCGGGGATCTACGGCTGGTTTGTCCCTCCTCAGGTGCACCTCGCCCAGTACCACGCCGACCTCTGGTGGGGGCTTCTCCTGCTGGCCATCGGGGTTTTCTACTGCTATCACTTCGCACCGCGAAAAGCCCGGGCGCGGTGAGAGCGTTTACCGGAGATGCCGCTGCTTTAGAGCGTCTGTCATTTCCTCGGCCGCGCGGTATTGGGAGGGCGAGGCTGGCACCCTGCAAGGTTGGCCTTGACATGGCCAAACCGCCTCGTGAGATGTTATCGGTTTTGTCGCGCTCGGGCGATGGGAGAGTGGTCCCCACCAATCAGCAAGAGGAGATAGGCATGGAAGCCACCGTGGAAGCGCCTTCGGCTCAGACTCGCAAGGACTACACAAGCCGGCCCGGCGCTTTGAGCCGCTTCTTCCGCATGAGCCAAGATGGGTGGAAGAGCAAGTACAAAGACCTCAAGGCCACCGTCAAAGGCTACAAGAACCGCATTGCCCACCTGACCACGAGCCGCGAGCAGTGGAGGATCAGAGCCGAGAGAGCGGGCGAGCAGATCACCACCCTGGAAGTCGAGATCGCCGAGGTGCGGGCCCGGTTGGCGGCGTTGGGGGGGGGTCAAAAAAAAACGAGACTCCGCGCCGAACTCCACCGCGGGTCGGACCCGTCCCGGGTGAGGGCTTCCGGGGACAGCATACTCATCTCGCTTGCACGTTCTTGGGGCCGGGCTTCTGGCGTCTCAAGATCCGGCCCAGATTCTGTTCGAGCAGCGCCAGAAAGTTCTCGTCGCCGAGCGGCCGGCCGGTACGCTCATGCGCGCGGAGGGCTTTCAACTCCTCGTCCCCGATGGCGCTGGTCAACAGACGGCGCCAGTTGGGGGCCATTTGCAGCAACGGAGCGACTTGCATCAGGGCGTCATCACGCCCTCTTAGGTGAGCCGCCGCGCTGCTCCAGCGTTAACGGCTTGGTGCCTGGACCGATTCGGCGCGCACAGGGCTGAGCTCCAAGTACCGCGCCGCGGTCAGGAGGTGGTCTTCATCCATGACGAACAAGGCGAAGCGGGCTTGCCACAGGTGCCCTCGCCAGCCCTCCCGGAAGTTGATCGACCGCGTGTACCGCCGATGGCGCGACGCCGGCTCTCGGCGGACTGCGGGACAACGATCAGGTGAACATGGTTGGGCATCAAGCAATATGCCCAGATCGAGACCTGTTCTGCGCGGCGGAATCGCGCCATGAGCTCGAGGTAGTGCTGGTAGTCTTCCTCACCGAAGAATGTCTCTTTGTCTGGGGTTTCCCCGTTGGGTGACATGGTGGGGCATGCCAGGAGCTATCACACGCGCCAATCGAGCCATAGTGGGAAACTAACCCGGCCACAACCCCACGTCAAGAGTTTGGTATGGTGTCCCCGGAACTCCCCCTGCTTTCGCGGCTAGGCTTGGTCGGGCTGGATGGTTCCAGAAACAGCTCGGGCCGGGGAGGAAGGCATTTTCTCAGCAGGACGACACGACTCTTGAGCCCGTGAACGTCAACAGGTGTCACTCTCAGGAAGACATGGAACCTGGGGTCCAGTTATGTCTGGCCAGTGGTGTCCTGAGCCGGCGTGTGGGGCGTTAGCCCCTTGCCATTCGCGATCGCCGTCAGTTTCGGTTCTTCCTCGTCAACCCGTCATGATCGTCTGAGCAAGAACATAGAAGTCTATGTGCGTCCGCTGAACCCCATCTTGCAGGCCATGTTACGATTGCTGCATGGCCGAGGGGGGTGAAGCATGGCGAAACGGGAGCGCGCCCACGGTCTGAGCCATCGTGATCCGCCGTCCCCGTTGTGTGGCCTTTGTGAGATGGACCGGCGACTGTGTTTCCAAGGTCCCGGAAATCTCGGGCCCCTACGTGCACCTCACAGCTCAAGCCACCCGGCGCCTGCCGGCTGTCAGGTCCGCTACCCTCGGGGCGACGGGTGGCGCCGTTATGGCCAAGGGGGCGGGGTTCAGCGGACGCACACGACTTAATAGCAGTGCGGCCGTCCTGGACCGCCCGACGCACGCGAGCCAGGGATGATCGGCCAGCAGATGCAGGACCCGTACGAACCGCCGTGCGTCCACTACGGTGGCAGGGTGTTATTCCAATTCAGCGCGGAACTCAAGAAAGTAGGCGGGCAGCCTTTAGTCCCAGTTCATCGATAAATGGTCGAGTGCGGCTGACTTGCGCACCAAGGTCACGAAGTACTGGAGCAGATCGAGGACAAGCATGCGGAGTTGTGAATTCACCAGAACGGCGGGACGGGTCAATGATAGGTCGAGCGAAAGCATGGGAAGCGGCTCCGCCCCACCAGACTTTTGTACCACATTTTCCTTTTTGCCCAGCAAAGAGCTTCGCCACATGTCAGCGGATAGATGCATTGATTTGCCGAGCAGAGGACCAAATCTTGCTCGTGCATGAGCTTGGCTCTTGAAAGAGGGTTGCTGACGGGTGTGTACGTGGTGACGGCCCTGGGTTCCGGTCAATCAACCAACACCGCTCTCACCCTTCGCCTAGCATTAAGCAGCCCACGGGCGGCGTTAGCCCACGCCTGGTCCTCCGTAGTGCCACGAGCCAGCACGCGAGCGTCCAGATCAGGGCCGTCGTAGACGAACCAGCAGCACCGATAAATCGGTGCGAATTGCCGAAAGGGGAGAAGATCCTCGACGGCCTCGGCCTCGGGGTAGTGGCTGAGAACCACATCTCTGTCACGCATGTGTATGGCTCCTAGACGAAGTAAAGGTGACGGGAGGGCTCGCGGATGCAGCAGCAAGAGATGCGGAGAACAATCCCTAGCTAACAGCGTGCCAATGATGACGAATTCACCCCGGACCAACGGTCGGTCTGGGGTGGGTAATCTGGTCTCGTGCTCGTCTGGCCACGCCTGGCCATTCGAGCATGCCAGGGATCAGGTCAGCCCTTGACGCTCTCGTTGATCGTCAGTGTCTTCCCAACTCGTCCTCCCGCGTCAGGTCGGCCGAGTAGCCATAGCATAGATCCATGCTCGTCTGGCCCGCGCTGGCCATCCGAGCAAGCAATTAGTTGGTCAGCCCCCCGCTACTGTTGCACATCGCTGGGGGTCTTCCCGTAGTCGTCGGCCTCCGGGGAGATCCGCCTGACTCGTCCACCCAGCTCGTCAGGCTTTAACCAGCCTGGCCTTCGGCCCCGTCCATCGGGTCCTCAGTCCAGTCTTCCCGTTCTTCCTGGCCCAAGACATTCTCCCACCTCTCCCAGCCCGGTCGCATCCATGAAATTTTATGCGTGCGGCGTCCACGCTGGAATTTGCTGCTCTTTATTGTTGCAAGCAAGGGAAAATAGCCGCACTGGGCTTCCCATCGCCACCACGTTTAACCCACTCGTCTTCGCCAAAAGGCCGGCCCCTCTCGATGCTCACCCGCACGCGCCCGAATTCCTTCGCGCTCAGCGGCGCATTCACGCGATCGGTCCAATCCACGGGGCGTTCCACCGGCCAAGGCGCTAAGATGGCCTTGATCGCATCTTCTCCATGCATCCTCGCCCACAGGCTGCTCCAGCGCCAGTGCTCCGCCCGCGCGACCAACCCAGCCCCCACAGCCTTCCACTCGATGTACCGCAAGACGGTCAACAGATGTTCGTCGCTCTGCACCGGGAAGCTCTTGACGCTTCCCACAATGTTACAAAGTTGCCTAGAATAACGTACGAATCGGACATCCTCCGGGCAAGTCTCGGCCTCAAGAGAAAGGGAGATGCTCGACATCGAGACGCCTGATTTGTCCGGCAGGGCTTCGTCACGCCTTTGCACGGAGGTTTCAGGCATGGCAACTTCGACCTCACAACGACACCCTCTACCGATTCGGAGTCGAGAATTTGCATTTTCACGTCTAAATGAGGCGTGGATGGCCGCGGCATACGCCCTCGTCGCTCCAACGGGGTCATTGCAAAGATCATCAACCACGCGCTCCGTGGAGGAGAACCACGGGCGATCACTTCCTGGCGGACGGCGCCTTATCGTCAAAGGAGGACAAACAGCATGAATCACAAGCAGCCGATTCGGCCCGCAATCTATGTCCGCGCCTCGAGCAAAGGGCCAGTGGGGACCGGCGCGATTGCCAGCCAAGTCGACGCTCTTCGGGCACGGATCCGTCAGGACGATCTGGTCCTGGAGGGTTCCTTCTGTTTCATCGATGAGGGCGCCAGCGGCATCTCGTCGCACCGTCCGGCCCTGGATCGGTTGCGCGACCAGGTGGCAATGGGCGCCGTGGACCGAATCTACGTCCATTCTCCGGACCGCCTGGCCTGGAACCGAGATGATTACGTCTTGATTATTGATGACTTTCAGCATTTTGGTATTGAGATCATCTTCATCGATCAAGCACTGAAGGGCGGCCCGGTCGAGAAACCGCTCTGATTCCGCGGCGGACGGCGCCTCATCGTCAAAGGAGGACAAACAGCATGAGCCACACTCAGCCAGATCGCCCCGCGATCTATGGTCGCGTTTCCAGCGAACGCCAATCCGAGGCCGGCACCATCGATAGTCAGATTGAAGACTTGCGGCAACGGGTGCGCCAGGACCAACTTCACCTCGACGAGGACCTTTGCTTCATCGACGATGGCTACAGTGGTAGCACGTTGAATCGCCCCGCCTTGGATCGGTTGCGAGACCAAGTGGCGGCCGGTTCCATCGACCGGCTCTATGTCCACTCACCGGATCGCTTGGCGCGGAAATATGCTTATCAAGTTTTGCTGATTGATGAATTTCAGCGTCATGGCGTCGCGGTCGTCTTTCTCAACCGGTCTCTGGGAGAGAGTCCGGAGGATCAGTTGCTCCTGCAAGTTCAAGGCGTGGTCGCCGAGTATGAACGAGCCAAGCTCATGGAGCGATGTCGCCGCGGTAAGCTGCACACGGCACGACAGGGCTGCGTCAACGCTCTGGCAGCAGCACCGTACGGCTACCGGTACATTCGCAAGGCTGACGGCGGGGGTGTCGCCCGCTTCGACGTCGTTCTCGAGGAAGCTCGCGTCGCGCGTCAGATCTTCGAGTGGGTCGGTTGCGAGCGGATTTCCTTGGGCGCGGTCGGCCGTCGGCTCAAGGCCCAGGGCATTCGCACGAAAAAGGGCAGAGAGAACTGGGACCGCAAAACGATCCTCGACATGCTGCGGAATCCCGCCTACAAGGGCACGGCCATCTACGGTCGGACCCAAGTCGGCCCACCGCGGCCCCGTCTCCGTCCTCAGCGAGGGCAGGCCGAACAGCCGCGTCGGCCTGTCTCGATCTACGAGGTCGAGGGCCCTGGTATTTCCATTGCTGTCCCCGCGCTGGTCAGTGAAGACCTCTTTGCCGCCGTGGCCGAACAGTTGGAGGAGAACCGCCAACGGCAGCGCCAATCGGCGCGTGGAGCCCGTTGGCTTTTGCAAGGGCTTCTGGTCTGCCGACACTGCGGGTATGCGCTGTACGGTCTGGGGACGCGCCACCAGTTGGCGAGTGGTGTCTCGGTTGTACATTCGTACTATCGGTGCATCGGTCGCAACGGGAATCGCTTCGGTGGGCAGCGCCTCTGCGACAACCCCCAGGTTCGCGTTGACGACTTGGACGAGGCCATCTGGCAGGATGTCTGTGAACTCCTCCGAGACCCCGGCAAGCTTCAGGCGGAATACGAGCGGCGCCTTGACGATGAACCCGGCCCACAGCCGACCCTTGTGGAGGAGCAGTTGGGGCGACAAATCAAGAAGGTTCGGTCAGGGCTGGCCCGGCTGATCGATGGATATCAGGAGGGACTCTTGCAGAAGGAGGAATTCCAGCCCCGTTTGCGCGCTACTCGGGAGCGACTGGCTCGCCTGGAGGCCGAAGCCAAAGACGTCGCCGAACGGCGCGACCAGGAGCGCGCGTTAAGGTTGGCGCTCCAGGGTCTGGAGGATTTCGCCGAGCGCGTTCAGGCCGGCTTGACCGGGGCGAGCTGGCAAGAACGCCGGGAAATCATCCGTGCGCTGGTCAAGCAAGTCGAGGTTGGGAGGGACGAGATCCGGGTGGTATACCGGGTGAGTCCGCCCCCTTTTGTTAGTGCCCCCTCTGGGGGCACTTTTGAACATTGTGGGGGACACCTTGAACCGTCCCTGATACAGATGACCGTA
>JAFAHT010000482.1 GCA_019237095.1 Planctomycetaceae bacterium | reverse complement strand
TCCACTTCGATGGGCATCACGATGGAACTTTGAACTGTCGCCGCAAGACATCCCGGGAAACCGCATTTCCGCCGATGAGCAGGACGTTGATCGGGGCCCGGAATGTTCTCGCGTGCATGACCACCCACCGCCAAGACCGTCATTCAGCAATCGGTCGGATCTCTCTTTACCCCCAGACAATCCAGAGGGTCATCACACGTGCCTAAATCAACCGCGAGCCGAATGATATCACAGGCGGTGCGATGCTTAATTTCTCCTTGTACAGCGACCAAGATGGAGATTCAAGAATAAAAACCCTGAGAAAGATGCTAACTTAAGCCATTCATGCAGATATGCATGCACTCGTTCGGAAAAGAAACCAGCGTCAAGGCTGCTGCTCGGCAGATCTCCTCGAGAGTCCACTCGATGCCATTCACGGAGCTCAAACGCCCCAGTTCGAGGAAGTACGAGTCCGTCCGGCTGATCGCGGGCCAAGACCTTGGCGCCGCACGCGTCCTGTCATTTATTGCCTGAGGACCCAGGGGTCGAGACCCGACCTCTCTCACTGAGACTTGACTTGAGGATCGGCCGCCAGGGCAGATCTCGCCTACCAGCCAGCGTGATGCAAGTCATTTTGCATGAGACTCTACCTGCCTGCTCATCTCAAACATTAACCGATAACCGAAAACCACCGATCTGTAAAGGCATTGGTAGACTTTGTCCAGGGTCATTCAATTCTCCTTGACACGCACCCTTGGAGTTAATCGGGCTTTCAGCCGACTATCGAACCCACGGATTCCAGCCTGTGGTGGTCCAGTTAGCGGCTTCCAGCTCTTCCAAGCTCTTGCGGTTCGTCCAATTCCTGACGTTCCTGCGGGATTGGCAATGACTCCGACTCGTGGCTGAGGGTGTCTGAACCTGTTCCCGCCTGAGCCCGTCTCCGCCGATTCGGCGGCGCATCAACCCCTGCGCGCGAGCCCAGGGGGCCTCGCTCGTGCGGTGGATGAAATCAAGGCAGTCGGTCGGCGCGTCACTCGATCCCTCCATGGATAGAAGATGGAAATCACCCGAGACCGCTTGACCGTCGACACGCGCCGCTGCCATGTTGGATCACTGTTTATATCATGTCGTGCGTGTATAACTAAGATGCATCATGTCCGTTGGGTTATTCATGATGTCCGTTGGGTTATTCATGGGCGATACCACCAAAATCTCTTCTCCACACGTTACACCTGGACAACACACGAAAACGCGCTGCTTGCCGGCAACATTTCTTTTCGGAGACCACTCGACGCCCAGAAAAGATCTACGGTTGAGATAGTCTCCCTGGTGGTCGTCGAGACAGCCCATGTCACATGACGAAACGCCGGGATCACTTGATGTTCACCTTACAACCAGAAGAAGGAGTTCACCATGATGCGGTCAATTTTCGGCGGGCGGTTGGGGATCTTTGGGGTGGATCGGATTGGTAGGGATTGCAAGGCGAGGTCGCGGCGGTTGCAGCCCAGCGTCGATGGCCTGGAGCGCCGGGAGCTGCTGACGGTCGCGGCTGGATCCGTCACCCTGTCGGCAGGCGTGGTAACCATTGTGCCCGCTCCGACTGGCCCCAGCACCGCGGTCGTCTCGTATCAGACGGTCGGCGGCGTCAAGGAGGTCGATGTGAATTTGAATGGGGTTGACAATTATTTCGGCCTTGGTACGGTCGGATTAGTCAGCTTTCAGGGCAGTGGCTCCTCAGGCAACGAGACCTTTCAGAACGAGACTGGCCTGAGTACGAACGCCCAGGGCGGCTCCGGCACCAACCTATTCATCGGCGGTTCCGGGCTCGACGCCTTCTACGGCGGTTCCGGCACGAACACATTTGATGCCGGCAGCGGCTACGATGTCCTCGTGGGCGGCACCGGGAGCAATACCTACAACGCCACCACGGGCTCAGGGCTCATCATCGAAAGGGGCAGCACCATTACAGTGAACGCTCCTCCATCTTATACCGTGATCTGAGCGAGACAGAGATGGAGTCTTCTCCCGCCTTGCTTTCATAACATCCACCCGGGAAAAACTACTTGTCTCTCAAGATAATCGAGAGTCCTCGATCATCTCCACCATAGGTCGGTATCCCCGCCCACTCGGCAAAGCCCGACGATGAAGATCGAGTGTCCTCCGGGTTCCCCACCACGGGACGGTACTGGACTCGCGACATATTGACAAGCTCCGCTCATGAACGCAGGCGAATTCCGATGTACGAAAGCTGGAAACGGAGGTAGAGAGAGCACCGGCAACACCGACAAAACCTTGGGTTCGTCGGTGTTGCCGGTGTTTTCCCGCGCACATTGCTCCTCATGGTCGATCGCTTTGGCCGCGAGTCTCCCGACCCCGGCCATCGGCGGACCGAACGTCTCCCAGCCAAACGTCTCCCAGCGGAACCGGCTCGTGCGGCAACCCGCCATGAACCTGGTGCTGTGCGCAACGCCTTTCGGCATCACAGACAGGTTCTCTCTGGACGTGTCCCCAGAAGACGCCCGAAACCGATTTACTAGCCCAGTTCCCTTCGGCTCGTTCGTCCCACCCTGGTTGGGTGCGAAGAACAAGAGAACATCGCGGAGACCGGCACGTTCAACTCGGTCCCCGCGATGCCATTGGCTCGATCACGATGACTGCGGGCGAGGCGAGATTACTTAACGCCGCGTCGCTGTCTCGATCCGAACGCTAACATGAGAAGTCCCCCCGAGAGGGCCATGATCCCTGTCGACGGCTCGGGAACTGGATTGATAACGTCGGTCGAGGCGCTGAGAGTTACGACTTGGTTCAGCCCCGTTGTATTGAGGGTAAGGGTGTTGTTCAAGTAGAAGGCCCGACTGGAATTTAGCGCGAGCCCGCTGTTGGTCGTGGTAACGTCGCTGTATGCATTCGGCGCGGTCACGACGGTAGTGGGTCCCGAGACGAGGCTGCTGGAGAACGTGGCGAATGAGCCGGTCGAGGTGCCGTTGGAACCATCTAACTGGCTCACTGCGAGCGTACTGCTGAGCAGAAGGGGACTACCGGCGGGTATCGACCAGGACGCACTGCCGAAGGTTGTGACCTGTATAATCAGTGAGTCGGACGTCCCATTCATCGTCCCCGTCTGTGTCACTCTCAGGACGGTGTCCAGCACGTTGGCATCACCGGTGTTGATATTGTGGTCGGTGTTGCCATCGTAATTCGCACTTGCCGAGATGGGCAGGATTGTGTAGTTGCCCAAGGTCGTGGGAATGGAGCTGGAGCCTACGAACCCCGTCCCCGTGTCACTTAACGGTCCTGTTGTGGCCCCTGTGTTTACATCCGTGATCGTCAGTGTCATTTGGGCCTGCGCGGGCGCGGCTAGCGCGAGGACTGCGATCGCGACGGCAGCCAGGCAGGCCAGCCGTCGGATGTGTTTGAGCATGGTCATGGTCTTTCTCCTGCGAATGTCGGTTTCACCGCAGCCAAGCGACGATGGCGAGCACGCTGCCCCCAAGGCCGGTTGTCCGCGAGCGAAACGGTTAGTTGTGTCGACTCATCCTGTAACTCCTCCGGCTTGTAAAGCCGTGGGCAGTCATTCGGGCCGAAGCCGGCCCATCGATTACGACCCTCTTCCCCGAAGGGCGAGCAGTGGGGGTTCTCCCCCATGAGGGACAAGCTCAGTCGATCGAATCGTGGTTTCTTCCTCCTTGGGCACTCGTTGACTTGCCCTCAAACACCGATGCTGGCCCGAGAGGGCGATCGACTGCCAGCAATCTTGTGGGATCGATCGGTCCTGGAAAAAACAGGTCCTGGGAGCCGGGACGGCCGTCATTTCCTCCCTCCGGCTCCCACGGTCAGCTCCCGTCCTAATCGATCGAGGAACGGGCGTTCCAGGGGGTCGCTCGCGGCGAGCTTCCAGCCCAGGTCCTTGGCTTGCTGAAAGGCCGTCCGCGCCTCGTCGGTCTTGCCCTCGGCTTGATAGGCCCAGGCCCGATGAAGCGCGAGGCTCGGTTTTCGGGGATCGACGATCCGCGCGCGGTCGAGGTCGATCAGGGCCCGGTCGACTTGGCCGGCCCGGATCAAGACGACGGCCCGGGTGCCGAGCAAGGAGGGGATCGCTCCCCCGACCTCGATGGCATGGTCGATCAGCCCCAGCGCCTCCTGGGCCTTCCCCTGGTCCCGCAGGGCCAGCAGCCAGGCCAGGTTGTTCAGCGCATCGGTCATGTCGGGGTTGCCGGCCAGCAGCCGGCGAAATAAGGCCTCGGCCTCGTCGAACCGGCCCTGGTAGATCCAGATCACCCCGAGCTTGGACGCGAGGAGGGTGGCGTCGGGCTGCTTTCGGACCGCCTCGGCCACCCAGCCTTCGATCTGCCGCTTCTCGGCCTCCCCCACTGATGGGGACTCGAAGACGAGCAGCGCCGCGGCGGCCACTTGTTCGGGGCGGCAGGTTGACCAGGCTTTCCTGAGGATCGCCATCGCCTCGGCGCCCCGATCCTGGCGGGCCAGGAACCGGGCGAGGGCGAGAGCCCGTTCCGGTTGCTTGGGGTCGCGGGCGATGACCGCCTTGTAGGCCGCCTCGGCCTGCTTGGCGAACCCGTAACGATTCAAGAGGTCGGCCACGGGACCGACCTGGTCGGGGACTTCGCGGCCTCGGGCCTCCAGGAGCGCCAAGAGCTGGGGCTTGCACTTCCGCAGGTCGAGGAGCCTCGCCTCCAGCTCCAGGGCCGCGACTCCCTGGAGCTCGGCCTTCTTCAGCTCGGCGAGCCAGCGATCGGCCTGGTCGAGCTGGTCGCGGCCGATCCAGTAGTTGACGAAGTGGGCCAGATGCTGTGGGTTCCTGACCTTGAGGTTCAGGAGCTTGACCATCTCACTTTGGTACTTTTCTTCGTTGGGTTGGCCCAGGTAGAGCCGGGCCAGCAGGAACCGCTCGTTGGCATCCAGCCGGTTCGCGGCGCCGAGTTGTTCGAGGATCTTGACGGCCTCATCACGACGGCTGGGTCGAAGGGCGAGTACAGTGGCCTTGAGCCGCTGGTCCTCGATGCTGCTGGGATCGTTTTTCAGGTTCTGCTCGACCAGCCCGAGCGCCTGATCCTGGTCGGCCGGCCGGCCCTTGGTCAAGTGCAGCGCGACGCGGATCCGGTTGACCCAGGCTTTGTCGCTCGCGGAGAGACTCGCGAGCTGATTGAGCTTGTTCAGGTACTCATCGACCTTGTCGAGGCGGTTCTGGCTGAGAGCCACGATGGCGGCGATCTTGAGCGCGATCGGATCGACGGACTTGCCTTCGTCGTTGAGGGCCTTGCCGATCAACTCCTCGGCCCGCTTGAAGTCCCCGAGAGACATCCAGCATTGAGCCAGGGTCAAGGTCGCCCGATCGGCGGGCAAGGCTTGTCGCGCAGCCTCGATGGCGGTTTTGGCCTGATCGATCTGCTTGGCCTGGGCAAGGTATTGGACGTAGGTCAACCACGAGTCCGGCAGTCCAGGACCTAGCTCCACGGCTCGTCGGAATTCTTTGCCTGCCGCGTCATTCCGTCGGGCGGAGGCGTAAAATCGGCCGAGCGTGAGATGGTCGGAGGGGTTGGTCGAAGTCTCGGGGAAGACCTGGCGAGCCAGCGCGATCCCCTGGTCGAAATCCTGCTTGCGGATCGCGTCGATGGCCTTGATGAGCGTGATCTCATCCAGGGCGACTCCCTGCTCGCGGAGCACCTTGGCCACGCGGTCGATCTCGTTGAAACGGTTTCGCTGGTTGAGCAATCCCACGAGCCGGCGAGCGAACGACGGTTGAACGTTTCCCAGCTCGATCGCACGGAGGTAGTGCTCGATCGCCAGATCGGGAGAACCGGCGAGCTCGGCGAGCTCACCGTTCAGGCTCGGGCCGGCCCACCAATCGGGTCGTCGTTCGGAAATCTCGGCGGCCAGGACGCGGGCTTCTTCCAGGTCGTGGGAAGCCCCACGGCGGACCTTGTCGATCAAGAGAGCTGCCTGCGCGAAACGCCAGAAGGTTCCCTTGTCGCCTTCGATCTTGCGGATCTCGCCCACGAGATCGGCGGCGGCGTCCTGGTCGCCGGCTTCGACGGCCAGGTCGAACAGACCGAGCCGGACACGGAAGTTATCCGGCTGGAGGGACGCCAGCTCGCGCCAGTATTGTCGCGCCAGGGCCAGTTCGCGGAGCCGGATCTCGGTCAGGGCGAGCCGGTCGAGAAACGCGGGCCGGTCGGCGGCGGGGATTTGCTGCCGGGTCTCTGCCAGCTTGGCCACCGCGGCCTTGGCCGCCTCGCCCCCCTGCAGGCCCCAGTAGTCCAGGCGAGCCAGTTGAACGCCCGGGCTTGGTCCCAGGTCCTTCTCCGCCTGGTCGAGGATTTGTAAGGCCGGGGGGCCCTTGCCTTGTCGCTGGGTCAGCCGGGCGAGGGCAAGCCGATACTTCAGGTTTCGGGGATCCTTGGCCTGGGCCGAGGCCAGCAGCGACCGGGCGTCCTCCAGGCGATCCCGGGCGGCGAGCATGTCGACCTTGAGGAAGGTCAACGGCTCGGCGGCGTCGGGAAGGGCCTTCTCGGCCGCTCGTAAGTGCCGTTCGACGTCCTGCCAGGTCCGCGGGTCACGTGGCGGGCGGCTCGCTTTTTGAATCAAAATGGACACGAGCTCAAGCCGAAGCTCGGGCTTGCGCTCCGCCAAAGGTAAGAGGACGACGACAGCCTCGTCCAGCTTACCGGCTCGGGCCAGAGCCCGACCGAATTCGATGCGGGTGGATTCCAAAGCCCCGTCGCCCTCGGCGGCCTGCCGGAGGGCATTCAGCCGCTGCTCGTCGGAACCCACATGGCTGTAGCATTCGGCCAGCATGAGGTTGAGCGGGGCGGCGAGCCGGGGGAGGGATTTCAAGACGGCCCGGGCCATCTCGATCCGGGGGATTGCCTCGGCCCATTGTTTGCGCTGGTAGAGGATTTGTGCTTCCAGGTATCGGACGAGGGTGTCGCCCAACCCGGCGTCCCGAAGGCGGGCGATGTAGCCGGCGGCCTGGTCTTTGTCGTCGATCTTGTTTTGGGCGATCAAGGTCTCCGCCAGCTCGAAGGCCAGGTCGAGGGAGGGATTGGCCTGATCGGCTTGCCGCAAGACGGACTCGGCCTGGTCGAGGTGTCCTTCGCGAGTCTCGAGCCGGGCCCGGGCCAACGGGAATTCGGCATTCTGGGGATGAAGCTTCAGACCCTTTTCGAGATAAGACCGTGCGGCGGCCGGATCCTTCTTCTGCTCGGCGACCAGGGCCGCGGTCAGCAGGACCTCGGGGTTCTCGGGCGAGAGTTCCAGGGCCTTCTTGAGGTCACTGTCCGGGGCGGGCGGGCGGAATTCCGAGAGGTACCGGAAGCGATAGAGATGAGCGGGCCCCGACTCGGGGTTGTTCGCGACCATCCACTCGATCTCGTCATCAGCGTCCTTGGGGTCCTTGTGAAGTTCGTTACGATCGAGCCGTGCCCGCTGAAGGTAGCAGAAGAGACGGGTCGGATCGTACGAGATCGCCTCGTTGTAAGCGTTTGCAGCCGCCTCGAAATCCGACTCCAGGAGCAAGCACTTGCCCTCGAGTTCCTTGAGCTCGGCGAGCTCCATCGCGGCACTGGATACCTCGGTACCTTGCTCGAGCTTCTCGGCAGCTTGAGTGAGCAGAACCTTGAGATGGCGCTTGGCGTCGGCGGTTCGTGCCGGCCGGAGCTCGAGGGCCAGATCCACGCAGCGTCGTTCTAGTGCGGGGTCGCCGGGGTTGTAGCGCAGGGCCTCCTCGTAGACCAGATAGACCTGGTCGCGGCGCCGGCTGTCCGTTGTGACCTCATCCCGCACCCGGGCATACCACCGCCAGGTTTCCCCGTCGTGTGGTCTCAGGCTCAGGTACTGCCCGAGTGCTACTGCGGCTTTGGACGCTTTGCCTTGCTCCTCGTCCTTTTGCGCACGATCGAGTAAGGCCGACGCATTCCGCTGAACCTGACGGCCGTGGACGAGGCATGCCGCTCCGCCCAGCACGAGCACCGCCATGACCACACCGAGCAGGAAAACCGGATTCAGCTTTCTCATAACTCACCGAGCAGCCATCAAAATGGAAAAGCATCTTTTCACGGAAGTCGATCATCGAAGGGAAGCTGGGAGCACTTGAAAATGGCCGATCGCGTCACCTCGCAGCTCAGTTCACGTAGTTGGGTTGAACGCGTGAGCTGACGGCGATACCCTCCCCCTGGGGACTGGCCTCAGCGGGGAGAAGATCGTAGATGGGAAGCCGAAAGACTCGCGCGATGATCGGGCCAGGGACCCGCGGCAG
>JAFAHT010000396.1 GCA_019237095.1 Planctomycetaceae bacterium | reverse complement strand
TCAACGAACAGATGACTCCCATTATCACTGGACCAAGAAATGGGGAGCAGGCCATGTTCCCGTTTCTGTTCCCATTAACGTCAAGGCTTTACCTCCTCCTGAACCTCCCGGGGGGAACCCCGCTCGCGGGGTCGCTCCTTGCTGTTCGTCTGATCACCTGGGTCCTGGCGGGGTGGGGCGTGAAGCTCGCTCGTCTTCCCACGGCGTCAACAACTCACGCCCCTCCCCTGCGGGGGCCCGGCCCGGCTCGACCCGTCCTTGGAACCAAAGGCGATCCGCCGTGCTCATTTCCGCCTTGGCCACGCATGGTGGCGGGCTCGGACCGTTTCTGGCTGTGTGAACTCCGCGCTTCTCAACATTTCTCTACATTTTACGGCTCATCTGTTCAGCCCATGGGCACCCAACTCAACGCGTTGCCAGCACTTCCCGTCCGCGCTCGGACCGTTTCTGGCTGCTTGAACTCCGCGCTTCTGGGACTTGAATGAAACCGCCCCGCAGTGGTAACGTCGCAGTTACTCGGTGAGCCTGCTTCGGCCTTGCTTTGCTCTTGCTTCGCGGCAGAGTCGCTTGCCCAAACCGCCCCTCTTTCCCGCGCGACCAATCTACACACTAAAGCAAACCGTGTGCCGCCCTGCGGCTTCTTTCAAGAGCCTGTACCCGAAAGGCCGTAAACCCTTGCGGTGAAGCCATCGTCTGCGCAAGGCCCTTCGGGTACAGGCTTCTTCCTTTTCTCTACCACACGCCCGTCAAGTACCGGTGAGAAGTTGGTCTTGTACAAGGTAGTTCGGGCAGTGGTCTCCTGACCCGCAGTCCTCTGCGACCGCAGGTCGCCCAGTCCCCGACCGTTGGCGCGTCACGTGGAGACCTCCAGTCAGCCGGACGGCAGGATCAGAAGACGTCAGGAGACCCTGCGCGAACCAGCGCAACAAATCCGATAGGAAAGAGAATACCCGTCAACCGCAACTTTGCAGCACGCCAGGCCGGGGCCATTTCGTCGCGGTCTCAGGAACCAAGCTGCTTGGCGATGCGATTCATCGTGGCATGCTCCTCGAGGACTGATTCGTCGAGATGATAGAACATGCTGTAGGCATCCTCGCCCGTATCCTGGTAATGCTCGCGGACGACCTCGGTCGCGCGGAAGCCGACGACCCGGAAGAAGAACTGGGCCGGCAGGTTGGTCTCGCGCACGAAGAGGGCGATGCGGTTCCTCCTCTGGGAGGAGAGCTTGCCGGCCAGCTTGCTGACCATCTGGCGGCCCACGCCGTGGCGCCGCAGCTCCGGGTGGACGGCGAAGTCGAGGACGTGAATCTTGTTGCGGTGAAGCTCGTAGATCATGAACCCGACGATTCGCTCACCGAGCTCGGCAACCATGCCGATGCAGTTCCGCTGACGGAGGATCCGGAGGAACTCCTCCTCGCACCAGGGATACTCGAAACTCGCATGCTCGATGGCCAAGACCTCGGGCATGTCGCGGCGAATCATCCAGCGAATATGTACTCGAGTCTGGGTCAGCGGGGTAGGAACCGTGCTCATCGAGCCTCCTTCCATGGAACGTTCCGGTACGACCGGCTGCACGCTCGCCCTGGAGCGTTCCGACCGTGCAACCATTGGTCACCATCATCGGCAATGAGCGGAACTGCTTGGGAATGGAGACGACTGGATAGAGGTGCGTCGGACTTATGCAAGCGATCGACCCCACCGCGAATCAGCAAAGCGAGGCGGATTCTAGCGGAGGGTCATTAGCCTGCCAAGGTCGCTTCTACCGCCATCTCGCGGGATCGACCGATCTGTCCCGGCGACGACGATGAACCAGGTTCAAGGACGTCGGTCGGAGACGACCGGTCGGGCACTCCGTTTCCTTCGTTCCCCATGTATCGGCACCGCCCGGACGAATCGTGAAGATTGTAGCAATAACAATGAATGTACGGGAGAGAGCGAGGTGAGACCAACGAATGAGCCGAACGGGAATGATCGATAGCTGCATCGAGCGATCAGAAACGACTGAAGGAATACTGGGGATTGCAGGCATCGAAATCGATGTTGCCGAGGCCGACGTTGAGTTTGAGGTCGATGTACGAGTATTCCTCGGCCAGGTCGGCGGGAGCACCTGGTTCCCTGGGCCAATCGTAGCCTTCGAAGCGGATCGGCAAGTTCAGTTCCGAGTCGATGAATAGCCGCACCTTGTAGAACAGGAAGTCCGGCTGGCGGCGGGTGTGAATCGACTCGATGAGCTGGCAGTGTCGCGGTCCGATCGTCATGTCGGAGTCGAAGACGATCACGGACTCGTCCGAGCTGAGCTCGGCCGCCCAGCGGCGAGCGACCGTGTCGATGAGCGCGCCGATCCCCGCGTCGGTGATCGGGTGACGGTTGTCTTCCATTGCCCGAGACGAGCTGGGCTCGAGCTCGAGAGTGCCGGCGAGGAACTTGGTGAATCCCACGTCATGCGCGAGTATTTTGCCGTCGTTCTGTCCTTCGACGAAGATCGCCTCACGACCCTTGTAGGGGTCCACGAACTTGAAATAGATGCTTTTGGGCTTGGTCCGGGCCTTCATCGCCATCACATAAAGAGGCGTCAGCCGGCCGTTGATTCGTTCACGCTTGTAGAAAGTGCATGTGTAGTCGATCACATTCTCAAACCGTGACTGGCAGGCAGTGATCAGCCGGAGGGCTCGCGCGGTCGGTGGCTCTTCCACAATCGAGGCCGACGCGGCGGCAGGCTTGGAAGCGGCAGGCTTGGAAAGAGTCGAAAGGTCCGGCTTGAGCGTGGAGTGTGTACTCGTCAGACCCGTCGTGAGCGCAAGGCGCTGCGCGGCGGCTACCGGTGACGAGGTCGGTCCGCCGCGTGCCGTTCCCTTGGCGGTTGACGACCCAGCCCTCACGGTGGCCTTCGAGCTGTCTGCCGCAACCTTTTCGGAGCTCGCTCGCTTGTCCTCGGGCCCGGTGCTGGGAGTATCCGCCAGGACAGAGGCTGCCGAGAGAGTGCCGGCCAGAAGCATGACTCCGGCTCGCGTGCGGGAGATCGCCGAGCCGCTGCCAGGCTCGTCCCGAGATCTGCATCGGTCTGTCGGCATGACTGCTACGCTCCCGCTCGCGGCTTTCCAGCGTTCGTAAGGAAAAAGACTTGGTTGACCTCTGCGCAGGGAGCGAACCAGGAGTGAAGACGGTCCGGCCATCATGGCCGGGTCACCTGCTGCAACGCCTTCATAGCCCCGGTTTGCACGGTCGCGGAGCCACGCGACTCGAAGTGCGGATTGGCCGGAAACCTCGAATCGCTGACTAAAGATTACTCTATCACGCAACTTGTACGCCAAGCTGAAGTCTCGCGTTTTTTTGCCCGCCCGGCTATGCTCGGTTTCTGAACGAGGTGACTTGACCGAATCGCGAATAATTCCTCTGTAAAGAGGCGCTGATCGCCCGCTCAATCCGGCCCCTCGTCAAAGGCGAGCCTGCCGGTTCTCGGATTGCCGGTCCGTTCGACCAGCTTCGTGCTACGAAAGGAGTGCTGGTGACTCAACCGAATTACACGATCGAGGTCATTGAATCGGCTCCTTTCGGCCAGAACGCATTCGTCCTCTGGCACGAGGGACGAACCGACGCCATCGTGTTCGATCCCGGATTCGATTCCCGTTCCATCCTCCAGTTGTTGGAGGCGAAGAAGCTGCGGCTGGCGGCCATTCTGGACACACACGGGCACGTCGATCATATCGCGGGCAACGCTGCGCTCAAGAAGGCCTATCCGGACGCCCCGCTGGTCATCGGCCGTAACGAGACCGCCGCGCTGTGCGACGCCGATATCAATCTGAGCCGCCCATTCGGGATCCCGATCACCAGTCCACCCCCCGATCGCCTGGTGGACGACGGCGAGAAGATCGAGATCGCGGGCTTCTCGTTCGAGGTCCGCGAGATTCCCGGCCACAGCCCCGGCTCGGTCGTCTTCGTCTGCACGACCTACGACCCGCCCTTCGTCATCGGGGGTGACGTCCTGTTTGCCGGCTCCATCGGTCGAACTGATCTGGGAGGCAATTACGAACAGCTCATGTCGGGCATCTTCGCAAAGCTGCTGAACCTCCCTGACCAGACGAAGGTTTACCCAGGTCACGGGCCGGCCACGACCATCGGCCAGGAGAAGCGAACCAACCCGTTCCTTCTCGACTTCGCCCGGTCCCGGCCGCAAGCGCGCTCTTGACGCGGTGTTCGAGCCCCATTTTTGCCCGCGGCGGAAGCGATTCGTGGCCATGAATGTCTGGGCGATCGCCGACCTGCACCTCTCGTTTGCCCGCCCCGAGCTACGCGAGCGCTATGCGGCGCGGTGGCGTGGCCATGCGGCCAGGATCGAGGCTCAGTGGAACGAGGCGGTCCAACCTGAGGACCTCGTGCTTCTGCCCGGCGATCTGTCCATGGCCAGAAACCACCGCGAATTACAGCCGGATCTTGCCTGGCTTGAGTCATTGCCGGGAACCAAAGTGCTCTCGCCCGGGAACCACGACTCCTGGTGGAACGGCGTCGAGCGAATCCGCCCGCTGCTGCGCCGATCACTCCGCGCGGTGGGGGGCGACGCGCTGGAAGTCGGCGGGGTCATCGTCTGCGGGACGAGAGGCGTAGGTCCGGCCAGCGATGGACTGCCTCCCGAGCAGCAGGCCGTCATCGATCACGAAGTGGGCGAACTCGAGCGGGGGCTGGAACTCGCAACCCGGCTCAGAACCAGCCGCGAGCAGCCGCTCTACGTCCTCTGGCACTACCCTCCGTTCGACGCCTACGGCAGGCCAGGTCCCTGGGTGGCTCGCTTCGAGCAGGCGGGAGTTTCGGCGTGCGTGTACGGTCATCTTCACATGCAGCGCCAGTGGTCGCGTGCGGTTCAGGGTAACTTGCGCGGCGTGCGCTACTATTGCGTCGCGGCCGATGCCGTCGGTTTTCGACCATTGCGCATCGATCCATGGTAAGATGTTCGACTGCTGGGTGATCGCACGGAAGCCGCAACGTCGCTCGTCGCGTGGGAAGGCAAGTATCAGATTCCTGAAGACATCGATGTCGTCATCGATGCGACGTCAATCGGCCTCTTTTCGGACGTGGGGGCGAGCTCGCCGCTTGACACCGAATCGCTCCAACCCCGCATGATCGTATGCGATCTCATCCCCAATCCTCCACGGACGCAACTCTTGCAGGACGCGGCGATGCGAGGGTGCACGGTTCTCGACGGACTGGGCATGCTTGTCAACCAAGGTGTGATCGGGATCCGCCTCTGGTCGGGACGAGAACCAAGCAGCCAGGTCATGAGACAGGCGCTTGAAAAAGCCCTCCTCCGAGAGACCGTCGGTAAACACATTCCCAATGGCTCAAGCAGGAAGCTTCGATGAAAGTGCGATCCCGACTTCCCTTTTTTACAAAGCCGATATCAGAAAGAGTGGCGGGGTTGACATCCCCATTCGAAATCAAGGGCGCATCTGGATGTTGAAAGAAACTCCGAAAATAAATAGCCGCAAAGGCTTAGGTATTGTGCCATGACGTCCTGTCAAGCATCCGGCACAGGAAGTGCTGTGCATAGAGCCTTGTCTTGTGTGAACGGACGCTTTAAGGCTTTCAATACTCGTCTTTACGACAACCGGGAGACTCCCATGCTGGTTCTGAGCAGGAAGCTGGGTGAGAAGATCGTGATCGGTGACAACATCGTCATCACGGTGGTCAAGATCGACCGCAACCAGATTCGTATCGGTATCGAAGCTCCCCACGACGTTCCGGTCTACCGCGAGGAGATCGCTCCTCAGCGTACCGGCAAGGGCGCGCTCGAGGAAGTCACGGTCTGATCGTCACACTTGAATCTTTTGGGGCCGGAGGTGTTGGCATCCAGTGGCCCGGGCCAGACGGTTTGCAGAGATGCAAGTGTCCGTCGAGCGGTGGCCAGGGTATCCAGTCCCTGCAGCGACCGGCAGTGCTTGAGCGGTTCCACCGTGACAGGGCCGTCATAACCCTGTTCGGCAAGCCGTTTCAGCAGGCCCCGGCAATCGGCCAGGCCGGTTTCACCCGGCAAGGCTCGTTCTTGATCGAGCATTCGGAGGCGATCCGGGTTGGCTGAATCGGCGACGTGTACCCACACCACCGAATCGACGCCCCAGACAAACCCCGCCTCGATCTCCTCCCCGGCTGCAAACAGGTGGAAGGCATCGACCAGCACCCCGACGTTTGGATGCTCGTCCCGCAGCTCACCGAGTTGATCGGTGAGTCGATGGTACTGGTGCACGAAGGTCGCGCCCGGACCTCGCCGCGCCGAGGCGGGTCCCATGATCTCGAGACCAAGCCGGCTTCCATGATCGGCCAGGATCTCGGCGATCTTGCCCAGCCGCTCGACGTGCAACCTGACGGTCCGCCTGAGTAGGTCGTCGCTCTCGGAGCCCGGGAATAACGTCGGAGCCGTCTCGGGTAAGACCCAGGTTCCGGTTCGTTGCAGACCGAGCGTCGCGGCCGCGCGCGCATATCGAGGCAGGTCGCGCAGGTCCTCTGCAAATTGCTCAGGGTTACCGCGCCAGTGAACTGGCAGGGGCCAGGCTCCCCCGCGCAGTCCGAGTTCGTCCATTCGCTCACGAACCGACTGCGGATCAACGCGGGATTCAACCAGGTCCCGAAGTAGCAAATCCACCGCGTCAAAACCCGCCTGAGCCGCGACGTCGACGGTCTCGCCGGCCGTGAGTTCAAGACCGACAGCCCGTGCGTTCCATGAGGCATACATCGACGGATCCTCCGTGGGGGGTGATTTTTCTGGTAGTAAAGCGGTTTCCGGTCGTGGACGATAGATCGAGATCCTTCGGTTCTCGGGATTATGGCGGCTGGATGAAGCCTGTCGATCAGCTCTCCACGATCGCTGCGAACCGTCCTGCCTCCCTCTTGGCGCAGCCGCGGGAAAGGAACAAAATCAATCACTCGCTCCCCGCGGTACGGCGGAAACTCACCGAAGGAACATCAAGAGGGGCGGGACCTTCGACCGTTTGAACCGGCGAGGACGCGAGGCAACTTGGCGATGCTGGCAACCTGGATCGAGACGGCGGCGAAGGGCCGGAGTGCAGGACCGATCCGGGCCGGGATGTGGTCGGCGACCGTGATCGGCACCCATCCCGTTGAGCACAATCAGCGCGTCTGGCTGGAGATCCTGGCCGACGATTTGGACCTGGGCCGCATCCCGGCCTACTGGATCGAGAACAAGGCGGGAAACAGCTTCTGGCACGCGCCGATCCCTCCCCAGGCCGTCGGTGTCCGATTGCACTACCGCTCGGTCGCCGAGCACGAAGGTGGGGAGATTGCCCTCAGCGTCCACCAGGACTCGATCGTCCGGCCGAATCTGCCCGATCGCACGGAGTCGCCGGACCTGCTGGGAGCCACGGCCGAGGGTCTGGTCGGCAACCGCATGATGACGGTCAGAATCGACGGCCGGGGGTCGACCTACGACGTTTACTTTCCGACCGTGGGCCTGCACTCGAACGTCCGGCCCAGGGAAGGCGACCTGCCGCAGAGCCGGTCGCATTTTCGAGCCATCGCCGGCGGCCTGGCGATCGGCCGTCGGCTCGATTGGTTTACCGAGAGAGCTGCCTGGGAATCGTTTCAGAATTACTCGGGCGTCACCAACCTGCTGACGACCGAGCTGACCTGGCGGCACGGCCCGATCCGGGTGCTGATCACGGATTTCGTGGCCATGGGTGACAACATGCCCAGGAACCAGGGCAGGGAGAAGTCTCCGGGCCAGTACATCAAGCGGTTCCGCATCACCAACGAAGGAACGGAGCTCCGCCAGGCCATGATCGCCGTCTACGTCCAGGCGGAAATCAATGGCGGAGTGGGCGACATCGGGCTGAGCTGGCACGACCAGGATCGGGCTCTCCTGGCCATCAATCGGGGTCACTTCCATTCCAACCGCAAGCTCGCTCGCGATTCGACCATCGAGTTCGCGCTGGCACTGGACCCCCACGGCGACGTGGATTGCGAGCCGACGGGCCCCAACGAGGCTATTCTCTACCGGTGGATCGAGCTGCCGGCAGGCAAGCCGGTGTCGGTCGATCTTCTGGTCAGCGGCGCTTTCACCGGCTGGAGCGGCGATCGGGGCACCTTCGAGCACTGGCTGCGGCCGGCCCTCACCTGGTTTCGATCGCCCGATACTGACCTGAACCAGGTCGAGCAACTCACGGCCCTGGAATGGGACCGCTTCGTCGAGCCGGTTCCCGACCTTCACTTTCCGCGTGCGTCCTATGCGGTCAGCCTGCGTCGGTCGGCCCTGGCCGCGGCGCTGCATGCCGATGCCGAGCACGGCGCCGTTGCCTCTGGGCTCGACCGGGGCCTGAGCGCGTATTGCTGGCCGCGCGATGCGCTCTGGGTCGGAGATGCAATGGAGCGGTTGGGCCACTCCGAGATCAGCAGGGGGGTCCTCCTTTGGCTGAACAAGGTGCGGACAACTCATCATCCGTTTCTTTACTGGTTCCAGAAGTACTCGATCGATGGCGTTCCCGAATGGGAGACACCGGCCGTGGACCAGACGGCCATGATTCCGTGGAGCCTTGAGCGCTATTACCGGCACACTGGCGATCTCGCTTTCGTCTCCAGCGTCTGGCCCCTGGTCGAGCAGGCTACGCGGGTCTGCCAGGGTGATTCGGGCGGGCATCCCGGTCTCACCATGGACGAATCACTCAACCTCATCTGTTCGGCCGGCATGGGCGATCAGATCTTCGGTTCTTTCCTCTATTCAAACGCCTGCGTGGTGGCGGGACTGCGAGCCGCCGCCCGGCTGGCCACTCTCGTCGGCAGGGCCGAGACTGCGAAGCAGTGGCAGGCTTTTGCTGACCGGATCTGGAACGAGGGAATCCTCCGCGAGGCGGCGACCGGTCGCCGCGACACGCCCGGCATGATCGATCCGGATTCCGGGCGATTCCTCAGCGGCCGAGGTATCTCCACGCTCCGTGATCTCTGGACCCACCATCCCGACTTCTTGCTCGATCGCTCCGACAAGCTCGATGTCAGCATGCTGGGCCTGGCCGTGCCGCTGGGACTGTTGCCGGCATCGGACCCGAGGTTGGTGAAGACCGCGCAAACCATCCTCCGGGCCAATAACAAGGTCAGCGGCGACCCCGACGTGCTCGCCCGGCTTTCCTATGAGCCCAACCCCGCCAACCGGAGCACGTTGTCCCAGGTCCAGCAAGAGGTCTCGAGCCTGGGAACCTTCTGGATGGTCCGCTACCTGCTTCAGCTTGGACGGGAGACGGGGCAGGGCCGGCACTGGAACCGGGCCATCGCGATGATCGAGGCGATCCTCACCCGGATGTCGCCTCTGGGACTGATCCTTCGGCCCACTGGTCGGGGGCCCGAGTCGGCGCGGATGGTGGCCAACCCGGGCGGCAACGCCTGGCGGTTGCACGCCATGCTCATCAACACCATGCTCGACCTGGCGGGCCTGGAATACGACGCAGTCGATCGGCGGCTGACCCTGCAACCCATCCTCCCAGGGCCCTGGCCGCACACCGGCATTTCCCGCAGCTTTCCGTGCGGCAAGATCACCTTTCGCCTGGAGCGGCCCATCGGCGGCAACGTTCACCGCCTTCGGGTCGAGTCCGAGCTGAACGTCCCGGTCGTGCTCCAGGTCAAGATGACCTGCCCGGGATTGACCGAGCTGGGACCCTGGCATGCCGCCCACACCACGCTGGAGCCCTCGTTCGACCCCGCGACCGGACGCCTCTGCTGGTCCATTCGCCTGCCGTTTGGCAGCTCGGATTGGAGCTGGACGTGGGGATGAATTCCGCCCGGCCTTCATGGGCCTAGCGGCGGTGGGGTTTCGAGAAAGTCACGCAGGGCGACCGGGGTCAGGACGGCGATGTCACGCCCGCTGATCCAGAGTCCGCGGATCCGGGCGCGAATGATGACTCCCTTCTCGAGGTCGTGCCCAAAAAGACCATAACGGATGTGAAGTTGCCCGGCGATGGCCAGGTCCGGCTGGCTCTGTCCCCAGAAAATTCTCCGCGCGACGTCGTGAGGGTGCACCATTTCCAGGTATCGGCCTCCAGAATCACGACCCGGACCAAGGGCGGCGACCTGGGAGAGACCAGGCGCGATGGAGTCGAGTAACGGCAGGGTGGTCAGCCGCCGGAGATCAACCGCCGGCACACGACCGTCGTAGCTGAAGCCTGCCGACCGCGAATCGCGCGGTCGAACCCAGATCCAGTGCGGCTCACCGGTGGAGGCGCCAGGGTCGGTGATTTGAGAAAAGACAAAAGTCTCGAGCCCTCTCAGCTCGCCGACCGACGATGCCGAGACCTGGATCTCCAGGTCGATCCCGTCGTGCCGTGATGTCGGACTCCAGCTCGCCCGCACTTCCAGACCGCCCCACCGCGAGGCGGTATACGTTGCTTCCACCCGATGGGCGAGGCGCTCCACTCTGACCAGCGACTTCCCGGTGAGCGCAGCGGGGTCGAAACGGCTGACGGCGGCGACACCGTCCAGCGCCAGAACACAGTCCGCCGGCCGGTCGACTGACCGCATCCCCGGACGATCGGCCTCGAGCTCGAGTGTCCAGGGCTGGTTGCCCCAGGAAAGCGTGTACTTTGATCCCGAACCTTGCCATCTCCGCTGCGACACGCGCTTGAGTCTCCTGATGGGCTCTGGGCAACGCAGAAAAACCCCGCCGACCCGTATTGCTACGGATCGACGGGGCCGGAACAGAAAAGAGGCCATACGAGCGAAGCCGACGCTTCGGCCAGCCGGAGAGGCTTTCTAGCGTATTGCATCACGACTGACAACTGTAAAGTTACCTAATGCAACCCTGTTGTCAAGAGCCTAGTATGAATCCTTCCAATTTTTTGTTTATGGTTATCTTAAGGCTTTTCAGCGAACGATCTGGGCCAGATGGAACCGGTGCGGCCCGGGCACAGTGACCTGTGGGAACTGGTAGTAACGGGCCGAGCGGTCATGTGGGTCGATCGTGAAACCCGGCTCTTCCCGGACGTGAAGCCGGGTGCCTTCGGGGGTCGATTCGAGAGAATCGAGGGTCCACGAGCGGCTACTACCGTCTCCGTGCTGAATGATCAGGGTCCGCCCGGCGACCGCGGGGTCGTCGGCCAGTCGGTCCGGCGTGAGAAACCAACCCAGTCCACGCTCGTTGCTTTTCCGTACGCTTGCGGTCAGCGTACCGGCGAGGCTCGCCTGCGAAACCAGGCGGCCCGAGCCCTCAGCGAACGTCCCACCCGCCAGCACCAGGCCGTGTTCGCGAACCCGCAGCGCCAGACCGTCAAAAGAGACAAAACGCCCGCCCGGCAACTGGACCCGCCGGGTTGTTTCCGGTTTCAGATTCACCAAGACATATTCCAGGCCATCGATCGTTTCGACCCGCAGGACCACGACCTCGGGCGACGCGGACACCCGGCCGACCCGCCGCAGAGGCTGAAACGCCTTGCCGACCGGCTCGAACACGGTCACGAACCTGGAACTTAGAGACTGGCCCTGCGCGGTACGCCGCAAGATCAAGCTGGCGCGCCAGGGCTCCTCTCCGGCGCGCAGGTTCTTCTTGTCGGCCCTGGTCGGATCGGGGCTGACGGCCGTGAAGACGGCCATCGGGGTATCGCCCAGCAGGTGCAGGCGGACACTCGGAGGCAGGTCTGTTCCCTGCACATTCGAAGTGCCCGGTGCTGTCACAGTCCCGGCCGGAAGCCCGGAACCCGCCAGGACAACCAGGCTCGGTCCGGTCAAGCTGGCCTGCGTTTCGAGACGGAACTCACCGTAAGACTGCACAAACCATCGACCCTGCTCGGGCCGCGCCGAGGGCAGGAAGGTGATCGACGAGGGGAGCAGGCTCGGCGGCGGCCGATACGCGGGAACGGTCAACGCCCAGCGGTCGTTTCGCCCCGGGGCGGCATGAAAGAGCTGGTCGTGCTGTAACCCGCCCTCGACCTCGAACACCGAGACAGCGTAGCAGCTACGATTGCTGGCCGTGACGACCAAGGTTTGACGATAGCGCGATGCGGACCGAGGATAGGCCCGCCGGTCGTCAGCGCTGACCACCTGGAAGTCGGGATCGGCGGCGAAGAAGAGAAAATCGCTCCCCGCGGCCGGCTTGCCGGCCATGAGCGGCGTCTCCCGCTGGTTCAGGCCATCAACCACGACCGTGTTGTGGCTGGCCGTCGCAAGCTCCCACCCGGTCGCCGTCGCGCCGCACTCGTCCAGGTCGTCGAGGATCGGCACCCCGGCCGCCGAGAGCCGCATCGCCAGGCGTTGAAAGTGAGGCCCGCTGTAGCTGTCCAGGCCGCGAACCTCAAGATCCAGAGCGGTTGCCGACCGGCCGACCGCCAGGCGGGCCAGGCCCGCGCCCCCCAGTAGTACGGGACGGCGGTTAACCACGGGGGCGGCAACGCCGGACCAGATGGCCCGCTGGATCTGGTCATTCGCCAGTCGCGGCCCGATCGTGGCGCTTGCCGCCCGGGCCAGACCGATCAGGGGAATGCCGGCCGCGACGGACCCGGCTCGACTGGGGTGCGGCACCGTCGCGGAAGAGTTTGCCGGCATCGACCGCGACGCGTCCGGCTCACCCGCAAGCATGATGCCCACCCAGCCATCGAGCAATTCCAGAACTCTCCGGTGAGCCTGGACCTCCGCCTGGCGCCAGAACCCGTCGTGGTAGAAGCCGCGACGCAGAAACCCGTCGAGCCGTGATCGGGCCTCAGCGAGCAGCGCCGGGTCGTTGACCAGGCGTCCGACTGCGACCATGCCGCGATAGACGTGCAGTGCGTCCTCCGAGAACTCCTCGGGCTGCACGCGCGCGAATTCGGCCGAGGCGCGGAACAGGTCGCGCTCGACTGTCATCCTCGGCGCGGGATCATCGAGCAGCTTGCCGGCCTCGGCCCACGCCGGGTCATCCCGGATCAAGGCGTAGGCCATCACGAGGTTTATCGGCACCTCGAGACTGCCAGTCCACTCCCACTTCCCGGTCTGATAAGCCCGCCGGTATGGCGGCTGTAGCCGCGCCGGTTGAATGTACTTGGGACAGCCCGGCTGGTCGAAATGGGTGGCGTATGCGGGGTAGACCTGCGCGAACCTGAGGACGATCGCGCAGGCCAGAACCGCCAGCCTGGGCTCGCGCGCCGCCGGCGGCGAGGCGCGCGATTCGGCCGCGGCGTAGAGCGCGGCCTTGGCCAGATATTTCCTCGCCTCGTAATCGATCCTGGCCTGGAGAAAGAGCCGCTCGTCGGGATAGCGCGCCTTGCTCTCTTCCACGGCGTGATAAGGATAATGGTGGATGACCCCAGGAAGGACCTCGACCGTCTCCTCGGGAACCTCCTTGCCGTTCGCCTTGGCCGGATACTTGTCACTGGGAACGATCACGCCGCAGCGGCGACATTTGAGAGCCTTGGGCTGCTCGAGCGACCAAAGCAGGGGTTCGTCGCGTTCCTCTGCGCCGCAGGCGGGACAGCGGCAGAAGCGGAGGCCGGACTGGACTGGTACCAGGTCGGCCACTTGCTTGGGATCGAGACGCAGGACCGCGCGTCCGCTTGGACTTGCCCAGAACTGTGTGCGCCAGGCCGCGGGAATCTCGGCCTTATCGAGCAGGTCGTCGTTTCCCGCCGGGACCGCGGCCGTTCGCCCCAGTCGCGGGGTGGCCGTTGTCACGCAGCACATCACGGCCAGGGTAAGGACCATGCTGCGCCAGCCTGCCGCCGTGACTGGCGAGCGATTGCCGCGGCAATCCTCCCCTGGCGCCCCCGCGACCAGGGATCTCGCTCCGACCTGGGTTCCATCCCCTGCCATGGCGTGCATGCCCCTTGCTCGAACTTGGTTCGACAATCGGCCGGTTCCGATGGCTTCAGAAAACGCGCGGTCGAGGAACCGAGCAGCCCGATCAGGGCTCGGCCTTGCCGCCACTGCCGGAGTCCATCGCCGGGGCCAGTTCGGTATCCCGGCGGCCGGGTTCCAGCACGAACAGGGCAACGGGCCCGACGGTTTCGCCCTCGGCCGGCCTTAATCCATCTCGGTTGTGGCGAGCCCTCTCGAGCTGAGACTGTCGGTGCGTTTCGCACGTTAGCCCATAGTTCTTCAGCTCCCGGCTCGTCCCATCGCTCCAGACCGCACCGACCTTGAACAACGCCGGCTGGTTGCAACTCGGATGCGAGCACCTGGGACGATAGCGAAACACCTGTTCTTCGGCCATGTCTGGCCTCCTGATTCCTCACGTATCCCGGACGAATCCAAAGGAAGCCGGACCTCACCCAGGAACAGGGAGGCGGCGCAATCCTGGAATGTCCTCCTCGCATGACCTCGTTTCGCAATCCTAACGCCAAGTGAGATCGGACGCAACGTCGAGGCAAGAGACTGAGGCAACATCCCACCACTTGAACACATCGAAGAATCCCATGATGCGACCGCCAAGCTACCGGCAGAGATTGTTCGTTGAGCACTACCTCGGTGAATCGTCGGGGTCCGCGGTCGATGCCGCGCGCCGAGCCGGGCATCAACGGCCTGACAAGCTGGAAGTGCATGTAGAGATTTGTAGAGATTTCTCGAGTTCACGCAGCCCAAAAACCGCTCCAAGAGCGTTCATTGTCGGTTCATTTACGAACATTCGTGTTTAGTTTGTTACTCTATAAACTATTGTGCGCCATTGACTTGCGCCGTTGATTGGTGACTTTGACTTGACGTAAACCTTCTGGCACAACGGTTCCGGGGCCCGAAGAACACCCCAAGACCGTTTGTTCTCCACGAAGAGGTAGCTCAAAACCCATGACACTTGGTGATTTTCTGGTGCTGGACAAGACCCGCTAAGAGCGTAATCCCGGCGCGCCCGGATTGGCGGCTCAGTTGGGTCCCGGCGCGCCGGGATTGTCCCTGCCGTCGTACTCAGCCGAACTGAACCTCATGGGCACAGACCCTTCCCCGCTGGCTACTGCCTGACACCGACAGCCGAATTGGCAAAGACAGAACGGGGCCCGACCTCGACGAGCGGTCCCTCTATATCATTATGTCACAAAACCGGGCGATTCCTGCGGACAAATCGATCTGTTTCTTGCCCACTCGCTGCCGCGCAACCGTTGACCATTCTCTCGTGGTTGGTGGCGCTGGACGCCAGTGGCCTCAGGCGTGCCCGCCGGATGGCCATCAGCCGCAATGACCGCCCTTGTATGTTCGATTGGCCCAAGCAGTTACGTATGGTGTCCCCGGAACTCACAAGGCCAGAAAGAAGGACCTCGGAGGACCTCGGGGTCAGACCCCGCCAAAGAGTCTGACCCCGCCAAAGAAATTCTAAATCGGTCTGACCCCGAAGCCTAGTCCGAAGCCTAGTCCGCGAAGCCTAGTCCGACCAGGACACACCGCCGATTGCGTAGTAGCGGTCCCCGTCCACCGGCTGGACTTTGATCCGGTCAAAGCCTTTACGGGCGGCGCACAGCGGGACAGTCACATGATAGACTGTCATGTCAACCGTGAGCGGCTGATTGTGCGGTGTGACCTTCTGCTCTCCGACGGACCGGAGTCCGTGGAGGAATACGACGCGGTACGTGTCGTTGTTGTCCAGGAGAACCCGCAACTTCCCGGCATGGTAAACACCGCCAAGGTCAATCTCGATCCCCGACGACGAGAAGGCGACCTCCTGCGTCAAGGTTCTCGCCGAGACACGGCGCCGGGCCTCCCTCGCCCCTTCAGGCGGCCTGTCCACCCCTGTCACCAGCCGCCCGACCCCAAGAAGTCTTTCCCTACTCCAGAGGGGACCCGAGATCACCAGCCGCAAGCGGTCGTAAAACCTCGCAACATCAGGGTCGGCGATCTTGTTCTCGCCACTGACGAGGGTCTCGAGATAGTCGTCCGGGATGAGTCGCTCGAAGTGGCCGATTCGGCACCGTTTGGATGAGGCGA
>JAFAHT010000245.1 GCA_019237095.1 Planctomycetaceae bacterium | reverse complement strand
GCTACGTCGGCCGGGGCGTCGGCGATCTTCGCCAGCACCGCATCGAACCGTGCCCGGTCGCCGCGGCTGGCCCGCTCCTGAAGGTACTGGACGGTCATCAGGGTCGAGAGCTTCTCGGCGACGGCCGTGCTGATGAACTGGTTGATGGAGATGCCCTCGCGCTGGGCCATCTCCTTGAGCCGCTTGTGCAGCGACTCGGGCAGTCGCAGACTCAGGGTGCTCACGGCAGGGCTCCGATCCGTCCCAGGAAATCCCGCGGCGTCTCGATCCACAAGCCGAACCGCTCGGCCCCGGCGAAGTCGCGGACGTTGAACGTCACGATCCCGTCGCATCCTCCGGCGACGGCCAGCTCGAGCACATGGTCGTCGTCCGGGTCTCAAAGGTAGGGCCGCCAGAGATAGAAGATTGCTTGATGCCGGCCCGCCGCATAGAGGTAATCGAGGAGGTCCTGAACGTCCGAGGCTTCCAGGCCGGCCGCGACCCGGTGCCGTTCCAGGACTTCCCTCATACTGGCACCAGCGCGACCCAGACCACGATCTCGAACCGACCGCGACCCACCTGTTCGAGCACCCGGAACGACGCCCCGCGGCGTGAGCGGATCGCGGCCACCAACACATTCGTATCGAGGACGACGCACGGAACGCTCATGGCGGTATTGTAGGCGATACCACGTCCTGATCAAGAAATTCCTCACGGCGCGAACGCGTCGGCCGGGAAAGCGAGGCCGAGCTGGTCGAGCGGCCCGATGCTCCGTTCGTGCTCTTCAACCTGGGCGCGATCGCCGTCGAGCGGCAGGACTGGTCGACCACCCTGGGCCATCTCCAGCGCAGCCTGCGCGGATCGGCCCCCACCGATTCCATCGTGCGGAAGCTCTTCGCCCTGATCGCCCGCTGCCACCAGATGCTCGGCGACCTTGCCGCGGCTTGAACGCGTGTTCCGTCGGTTGGCACGATTTCGGCTTGAGCAAGCCCGGCGATTACACGCTCCATGCCGGCGGTAAATTCCGGTTCGCCTATCGCGTCATCCTCCACGCGGGAGACGCTAGGTCGGCACGAATCGCCGCTGCCTTTGATCGCTACCGCGAACCTCCCGCGATCGATGTGATGGCGGGCTGAATTGATTGGGTGTGAAGGTTCACCTCCGGTCAATGATTCGCCGCGGCGTGGCGACGCCGTCGATCGGGACATCGTGCGGCTCGATCGGAAGCTCCGGGGCGATCTGGCAGTCGAAACTCAGGGCCCAGCATGTCGCGTCCGGCCGCATCCCGGGCAAAAGCCGGTCGTAGAGGCCGCTGCCGCGTCCCAGGCGATAACACCGGAAGTCAAACGCGAGTCCAGGGATCAACGCCCAGTCCACTTCCGCGACTTCGACTTCGACCTCGGCGCAACCGTCGCGTGGTTCAGGAATTCCCAGGATACCTGGCTCCAGGTTCGCGCTCAGCGACGTGATCTGGAACAGCCGCATGCGGTTCTCCTCGCGCTGGACGCGGGGGCAAAGAACCCGCTTGCCTGTCGCCATGGCATGCAGAAAGAAGGAGCGTGTGTTGATCTCCTCCGCAAAGGCTTTGACGTAAAGCAGGACGGTATGTGCGGCGGCATAGCCCGGAAGTGCAGGGAATTGCGCGATCAGCGCAGCTTCTTCGGCGGCCCGAACGCCGGGATCAAGCCCCAGGATCGACTTCTTGATCGATCGCCGCAGCGCTCTCTTGAGGTGCCGTTTCTGGTGGTCTCGCTCCATCGAGATATTCCAGGGACACGAAACAGAGGGAAGGTTGATGTGCCTACAAAAGAATAACCCGTGCCATCCCTCGCAAGAGAACTGGCACGGGCCATTCACCTCCACCGCAATGCCGTTGGAGCGCTTTTGAGAACCCGCAGTTCAGGTGGGAGCCTCAGACCTGCGAGAAACCGGAGCTTCAAGAGGCCGATGTTGGGTCCCTACGGGTCGCATGTTGGTTCGCCAAAAGGACAGCTCCCTGTCGAACATGGCAGAGGCTAGATCGGTCTAAACCGAACAGCCTTATCGTACCTTGCTCTCTGAGTTCTGGCAAGGGCTTGGATCGCGAAAAGAGAGATTGAGAAATCCCCTCGAGCAGGCAATAACCGTCAGGAACGGCGGCTCTCTTCGATCGTCGATTCCTTGAGCTGCTTGATCTGGTCGCGCAGGCGGGCGGCCTCTTCGTAATCCTCGAGGGAGATGGCCAGCTCAAGCTGCTGCTGGATGCGCTCGACCGGGCCGGTGGGTCTGTCTTGCTCGACCTCGCGCCGCCAGCGGACCAGGAAGGTGAGTTCCGCGCAATCGGTCTCGTGGTCCTCCTGGTGGTACTCGCGGAGGAACGCGCGAATGCGGCTGATTCCCTCGTCGATCTCCCTGAGGGCCCGGGCGAAATCTCCCCTGGCCAATGCCTCGAGGCCGATCGCCCTCGCCCGGATCATGTGCACGTAGGGTCGGTACTGGTCAAACTCCATCTTGTCGCGTTGGCGAGACGCGTGTTGAACGACGAACGCAAACAACCGAAGGTTACGCTCGGTGTCTCGCGACACCAGATCATACTTCTGGAGGTGAAAGGCGGAGAGGTAGCGGTGATAGTACTGAAGCCCCTCGCGCATCAGGTTGCCGCAGGCGCGGTTATCGAGAGCGAACTCCTTGCCCGCGGCCAGCGCACTTTTCTCGTGCGCTTCGTAGAAGTCGAGGAGAGATTCAAATCCGTGCGGTTTCTGGCCGTCCGGCCGTCCGGCCAGCTCCATCTGAAGGACTCCCAGGTCGACCCTCATCTGGATTCTTTCCCTGCCGTCATCACCAGCGATAATGCGAACCTGAAGTTCGTCGGGATTGAAGTCCCAGCCGGCAAGAATGGTGGTGATATCCTTACTCACGCGATCCCTCCCGAGATGCGGACGGCATTCTGGACGAGACCTCGGCACTGAGGCTGCTCGCCGCCTGAACCGACATAGACATATCTCAGTGTAGATTCAGGGCGAAACACTGGCAACATACAACAAGCAAACGCCGCACGAGGGTCAGGATAGAACCTCAACGCGGCGTTTCCATGGAGTGGCCCGGCGTGGCCGCTATCTGGCTCTAGGCCTTGACCTCGCTCAGGCGACGAGCGATGGAAGAACCTCATTGCAATCAGCGTGGCCCTTACAGTTCGTTGTTATCGTGGATCATCGGTTCAAGCTCCTTGGTGTTGCGCTCGACGGCCAGCACGATCGTTCGTTCCTCGACGCCATCGCTACTCGACGCAACCGCGGGGATAATCTGCCGGGAATCGGGCAAGCTGAAACGGACCGTGAACGTTCCGTCGGAGCGGAGATGAACCGGTTCACCCTGCAAGGTCACATGGGCATTTGGCTCGGTGGTACCGTAAACGATCAGCTCGGCATCGATCTCGAAGTGGAAATTCTGGCCCAGGCTGGGCAGCCCGACCGACAGGTTCTGCATCGAAGCGCTCGAGAGCGGGCGACGGAGCCGTTCCTCGAACAGGTCACGCAAGTCGGGCACGGAGTTGACCCGGGTACAGCCGATCGAAGAGGGATTCTGTACTCGCTCGAACTGCTGCTGGACATCGAACCAGTTCTCGTCGAGTGCGTCGGTAACTCCCGCCTTGGGCGTGGAGACGATGTTCGACCGCGCCAGGACATAGAACTTGCTACGGCGCGAGAGGTAGCCGATGTCGATGCGAAACGCCCGAGGCGGCTCCAGGACATCGATGTACCAGTTGTTGACGCCACCGTGGATGGGGATGTCGCGGACCTGCCGCTCCGCGGACATCGTCGTATCGTCGCTGGTCACGTCCATGAGCCGCAAGATCGGTTGGGCGCTGTGCCATTCCTGGCCCAGAGCGGCCTGGGCACGCGCCAGCGTGGTCCGGCTCAGCTCCCAGTATGCGTGCAGCCAGTAGGGGTCGCGGGCCAGAACGATGATTCTGTCTTTCTGACATGCATGATCCAGGGTGTGGGGCAAGGCCAGCGCCGCACCAGCGCTGGCGGATAGCGGGCGTGAACGGCGGGCTGCGACGGCCGTCTCGGTGACACTGGCCGATTGCTTCCTTGGTGCGAGCGCCTTGCTTCGCGTCGCGGGATGTATCTTCGCGGATCGAACCAGATTCTTGGAGCGGGATGATGGCAATGAGCGGGTCACCGTCAGGGCCCGGATCAACTGATCCTTACGCATGGCGTGCCACCCCGAGATCCCCTGCTCCTTGGCCATCTGGGCGAGATTTTTCTTATTGTAGTCCTTGAGCGTATCGGCAGTCATACGGAGCCACTCCAAGGTAACGCATGCGGGGCAACAGCGGATGCATGCGATGGATGAGAAGGTGCATGATTCATCCTTGAGTGGGCCGAACCGGAAAACTCCCTGTATCCCGGACAAAGGGGCACGACACCCTGTCAAGATCTCTGGTGCCCAGCCACGAGGGAAACCCACAGGAGGGTGCTAGACCAAAAAAAAACGGCCATCAGCTCGTGTTCAAGGGCTGAGGCCGTCGGGTGGATTCGCTCGAGTCGGACTCTCCGAGCCTGAGTGACAACATGGCGAGTCCCTACACTGAGTCGAACCGGAAGCTATCGCAGACTACGGATTACCACAGTGACACGATCATTGTCAATGATCTAATCACCTCGCGTGTTCGAAAACGGACATTCCGGTTCGCGAGTTGCTCACGATTCGATACGGCCGTGCTCCAGGTCGTTTCCGGATGCAAGACTTATGGACGGGTGCCTCCCCACATCGTGTGTGGGCCCGCCCGTGCTGGATTGTTGTGCCCCTGCGGGGCGAAACAGCTCAGCACAGGGCGAAGCCCTCTAGTGAAGAATTTCTCGAAGCGGGTTGCTGGGTGGTTGACAGCCAGGATTGGGCCTGTATAAAAGATCCAACGTTCGGAGGTTCCCGCCTCGAGTAGGTTCTTCGTTTCCACGGTTTTCCTGCCTGGCGACGGCCACGGTGAGCGGTCGCTGCCTTGCGAGTCGTGACGACTCTTGCCGATTCGATGGCGAGCGTGGGAAACTCGGAGACCTCTGTGAGTCAGAAACCCGACGGCCGGTCGGCTCTCTCTATCGGGATGGAATGGGGCACTCGAGTCACGGCCATCGGTCTCGAGTTCGCCCTCCCGGCGTTCCTCGGTTTCGGCCTTGACTACTGGTGGGGCACTGCTCCGTGGATGACCCTCCTCGGCGCTTTTCTAGGGGTGGGGATGGGAATGCTGCATGTGATTCGGCTAGCCTCGGAGCCGCCGGGTTCGCCGAGAAGAGGTCAAAGCAGAAGTGCGGGTTCAGCCGGCGACGGCGACCCTTCCGCGTGAATCCGGTGTCGCGGCGGCGGCCGTGGCGGCTCGTCGCTTGTACCACGGCGTCTCGACCCTGTGACGCCTTGATCCTTTGCGAGATGTGAGCAGAAATGCCTGGGCATGGCGCCAACCCGCTGGAACATGTGCTCGACCACCAGGAACTCGAGATCCCCTGGGTGACCCCGCCCAGGTTCGAGCTCAAGATTCATCTGCCCCAGGTTTTCGGCTTGCAGATCACCCGATTTATGGTGATGGAGCTTGTCGCCGCGGTCCTGGTGATCGTGGTGATGGTGCCGGTGGTCCAGCACATTTCCCGTAATTACGTCAGCCGCGGCCGGTTCGCCAACATGATTGAAGCGATGCTCCTGTTCATTCGCGACGACGTGGCCCGGCCGGCGATCGGCGGGCATGCGGCCGATCGGTTCCTTCCCTATCTTTGGACTGTCTTTTTCTTCGTGCTGTTTAACAACCTGCTGGGAATGTTTCCCGGGGGAGCGTCGCCCACCGGAAACATCAACGTGACCGCGGTGCTGGCACTCATGACGCTGGCTACTGTGCTCATGGCGGGTGTCAAGGAACTGGGCTTCGTGGGCTACTGGGTGGGAATTGTCCCGCATCTCGACGTTCCCAGGCTGCTGAAGCCCTTCCTCTGGGGGCTGATGTTCTTTATCGAAGTGGCGGGGCTCTTGATCCGGCACATCGTGCTCGCGGTCCGGCTCTTCGCCAACATGTTCGCCGGCCACGTAGTACTGGCCGTGATTCTCGGTTTCATTCTGATGGCATACAACAATTTGTGGGTACTCGGACTGGTCGCGCCCGCGAGTATCGTCGGCGTGATCTGCCTCAGTCTGCTCGAGCTGTTCGTCGCATTTTTACAGGCGTATATTTTCACTTTCCTCTCAGCGCTTTTCATCGGCATGGCGGTTCATCCGCACTGAGCGTAACAGCATGAGGGTAGTGACCGATCGAGGCTGCTCTTGAGTTCGCGTCAATCGTATCGAGCGCTCGTCAGAGGACCGCGCGGGCAAATTGAACATCGTCCGAGGCGAGGCCACGGGGGTTTCGTCTTCTGCTGCCGCGGGGCGTCGTGAAGCCCCATGTGTCTCACTCTTCTGTGTTTCAACCAGGAGTCAAGGGTCCGATGAAAGTCTTCAAGTCTGCCGTCCTGGCGTTCGGGATGCTGCTCTTCGCTCACGGTGCAACTTACGCCCAGGCCCAAGCCACCCCGACGCAAGCCGCCCCGACGGTGCATGCGCCGTTCTCCGATCTCAAGGGAATCGGCGCCGGCCTGGTGATCGTGGGCGCTGCCCTGGGAATCGGCAACCTGGCCAAGGGCGCGGTCGACAGCATGGCCCGCCAACCCGAGATCGCCGGCAACATCCAGACGGCGATGATCATCGCGGCCGCGCTCATCGAAGGTGTGACGTTCTTCGCGCTGATCATCATCTTGCTTCAGGTTCTCTTCGGAGGTTGACGCCGCGGCTCCCGGGCGGCGGTCCCGCTGCGGGACAGCGATCGCCCGGGCCGACTGCTCCAGGTTGCTGTCCCGGCTTGCCTTTCGCGTGGAGCCGGGTCGGGCGAGTGATCTCCGGCTCGTGACATTCTTCAAATAAGTTTACCTCGGCGAGAATCGACTCATGCTGCGGCGTCGCATCTTGACTTTGGGCATCGGGTTTCTGTTCGCCGTCCTCATGCTGGTGCTGGCGCCTTTGCCGGGCCATGCCCAAGGACCGACACAAACGGCCGCGCATGACAACCAGCTCAAGGCCGAGGCGGAACTTGGCCATGAGGCCGCTGCCGCGAGCCATGCCACCGAGGGCGAAGGCAAGTCCAATCCGATGGAACCTCAGCCCGCCCTGGCCATCTGGACGGTAGCGGTCTTTCTCGGCCTCCTTTGGGTGCTGGGGCGGTATGCCTGGAAGCCGCTTTCCGAGGCCTTGCATCAGCGCGAGGAGCATCTCGAACATACGCTGCTGCAGACCGAGAAGCTCCGCAACGAGAGCGAGCAGCTCCTCGCCGAGCATCGCCGGTTGATGGCCCAGGCCGACGAACGAGTCAAGTCCATCTTCGATAAGGCCCAGAAGGAGGCCCAGGCCAGCGGCGAGGAGATCATCAAGTCGGCCCGGGCCGAGGCCGAGGCCGCCCGCGACCGGGCCCAGCGCGAAATCGTGGCGGCTCGCGACCAGGCCCTGGCCGAGATCTGGAGCCAGACTGCCAATATCGCGGTCTCGGTCGCCGGCCGCGTGCTCTCCAAGCAGCTCGGTGAGGACGAGCATCGCCGGTTGCTTGACCTGGCTATCAACGAATTGCCCGCCGCGCCCGTCTCCACCAACGGCCACGGAGGTTCGCACGCATGACAGCGCCTGCCGCGGCGGTTCCGCTCGAAAGTGCTGACCGGTCCTGGCTCTCCGGCGACGATGCGGTCGTGGTCCGCCATTACGCCGAGGCCCTCGTGGATGCCGCAGTCGCTGAGAACCAAGCTGAAGCCGCCCTCGAGGACCTCGAGGCCATCGACCGCGAGGTGTTGCGAGAGCATCCCCAGTTCAGTCAAGTACTCGGATCCTCGCAAGTTTCCGGCACCGAGAAGGACCGAATCCTGGTCGACGTCTTCGGCGACCGCGTTTCCAGCGTGGTCCTGCGGTTTCTCCGCGTGCTGAACCGGCACGGCCGGCTGGGCTTGCTCTCTGCACTGTCCCGCGAGGCTCGCCAGATCTGGGACCGGCGGCACAAGAGGGTGCCGGTCTTCGTCCGCACGGCCGTGCCGCTCGATCAAAGCCAGGAACAGGCTCTGCGCGAGCGGGTGGCAGGGATGATCGCGGCCACCCCGATCATGCAGATCACCACCGACCCCTCGTTGATTGGCGGCCTGATTGTCCAGGTTGGAGACCGGGTCTGTGACGCCTCCATACGAAACCGTCTCGAAAAGCTACGCCAGAGACTGATCGAAGGAAAGACGCATGAAATTCAGAGCCGACGAGATCAGTTCAGTAATCCAGCGTGAGATCGAGCAGTTCACGCCCGAGATCACGCGTACCGAGGTGGGGCTCGTGCTCGAGGTCGGTGACGGCATCGCGCGGGTTTACGGGCTCTCCGCAGTCATGGCCGGCGAAATGGTCGCCTTCAAGAACGGCATCAAGGGAATCGCGCTGAACCTGGAAGAGTCGTCCGTGGGCGTGATCGTGCTGGGCGACTACACCCAGATCGAGGAGGGCGACACGGTCACCGCGACCGGCGAACTCTTGCGAGTGCCTGTCGGCGACGCCCTGGTCGGCCGGGTTGTCAACCCGCTGGGCGAGCCGATCGACGAGCAAGGGCCGATCCTCACCAGCCTGACCCGGGCCCTCGAGTCGACGGCTCCCGGCATTGCCGGGCGTCAGCCAGTGGACGAGCCGCTGCAGACCGGCATCAAGGCCATCGACTCCATGATCCCCATCGGCCGTGGCCAGCGCGAGCTGATCATCGGCGACCGCAAGACCGGCAAGACCGCCATCGCCATCGACACGATCCTCAACCAGAAGGGGACGGGTGTCATCTGCGTCTACGTGGCAATCGCCCAGAAGGAATCGACGACCGCGGGACTGGTCGATATCCTCCGCCGCCACGGCGCCATGGATTACACGATCGTGGTGGCCGCCGGCGCCAGCGATCCGGCCCCCTTGCAGTACATCGCACCTTATGCCGGTTGCGCGATGGCCGAGTTTTTCATGTACGAGCAGGGTAAGCCCACTCTGTGCATCTATGATGACCTCTCGAAGCAGGCCGTTGCTTATCGCGAGGTCTCACTCTTGCTCCGTCGCCCGCCCGGACGCGAGGCCTTCCCCGGCGACGTCTTCTATGCGCACTCCCGCCTGCTGGAGCGGTCGGCGAAACTGGCCAACCGCTACGTGATCCTCCCCGACTCGGCATCCGAGGATCACGTCACGGAGGAGATGGGGGTCAACAAGCAGGTCTATGTCGGCGTCCCCGGCTTGGAGCAAGCCAATCACGAGCTCAAGCACAGCTTTCCCCAGGGTCACAAGGTGGTGAAGACGACCCTTTCGGGCGGGTCGCTCACGGCCTTGCCCATCATCGAGACCCTGGAAGGCGAGGTCTCGGCATACATCCCGACCAATGTGATCTCGATCACGGACGGTCAGATTTACCTTCAGCCCGACCTTTTCTTCGCGGGTGTCCGGCCGGCGATCGACGTGGGCATCAGCGTTTCCCGCGTGGGCGGCAAGGCCCAGATCCCGGCGATGAAGAAGGTGGCCGGCGGGCTGCGGCTCGACCTGGCGGCCTTCCGTGAGCTGGAGGCGTTCTCCCAGCTTGGAACCGAGCTCGACAAGGCCACCCAGATGCAGCTCGACCGCGGCAACCGCATGGTCGAGCTGCTCAAGCAGCCCCAGTACCAGCCGATGCAGGCCATCGACCAAGTCATGAGCATCTTCGCGGGTTCGGAAGGCTTCCTCGACGATATCCCGGTCAGGGAGGTCCCGAAGTTCGAAAAGGCTTTCCTGAGCTTCATCCGCGACCAGAAGCCGGAGATCCGCGCGGCGCTCGATCGCCAGAAGAAAATGACCGACCAGATCGCGGCCGACCTCAAGGCCGCGCTCAGCGAATTCAAGACCAGGCACTACCATGCAGCC
>JAFAHT010000190.1 GCA_019237095.1 Planctomycetaceae bacterium | reverse complement strand
GGCCGCCACCGCCCCGATGTCCTCGAGCCCGACCAGATGATGGATCGGTGCCCGCGCGGCGCTCTGTTCCAGGATCTCGTCGAAACAGTCGATCCCCGAGGCCGCCCGGGTCTTGACCGGGCCGGGCGAGAGGGCGTGGACCCTGATCCCCTTCGGGGCGAGTTCGGCGGCCATGTAGCGGACGACGCTCTCCAGGGCCGCTTTCACCGGCCCCATCAGGCTGTAATGCTCGACCACCTTCTCGGACCCGTAGAAGGTCAAAGTCAACAGGCAGCCACCCTCCGTCATGAGGGGCTCGGCTAGCTTGGCCATCCGGATGAATGAGTGACACGACACGTCCATGGCCAGGGCGAAGCCGGCCTGGGAGCAATCGACCACCCGGCTGTGCAGGTCCTCCTTGGATGCGAACTCGATCGAGTGCAGCAGGAAATCGAGCCGGCCCCATTCCCTGCGGACGCGCTCGAAGACGGCCTCCAGTTGGCCGGGCTCACGCACGTCGCAGGGCATGATGATCGGGCTCGCCAGTTCTCCCGCCAGGGGCCGGACGTAAGGCTCTGATTTCGCGCCACGATAGGTGATGGCAAGCTCGGCTCCCAGTCTGCGAAACACCTTCGCGCAGCCGTAGGCGATGCTGTTGGCGTTCGCGATCCCGACGACCAGGCCCTTCTTGCCCTCGAGGGTTACGGAATTCATGACCGGGTTCCTCCATCAAGCGCCGAGTCACCGACGTGGATCTCGTCGAAGGTCCGGTTTTCGAGGTATTCCCCGCTCATGACGTCCCCCCTTGCACGACCTGGGACGGGGTCACGTACCACTTTGGATCGAGGTCGAGGAATTTCGTGACCATCTTCGCCATGGGCGAGTCGGGGTCGGACATCGCAGGCTCCAGCATCATGATCCGCGCCACAATCGCGACGGCCCGCTCGCGGTCGGTTCGGGACGGCAGCAGCCGAGGCAGTGCCTTGACCGCGGCTTCCGGATCAAGCTGCATGAGCAGTGCCTGCTCAGCCACCACGGAGTGCAGGTCGGCCTCGGAGATCGCGGGCTGGCCGCTCCCGCTCCGGTGCTCGCTGATTTCCTGTGCGATCAGGAATGAGCGGCGGTCGATGGCGCCACGCATCTTGATCACGGCGATCAGTATCCGGACGACCGCCTCGAGGAAGCCGCCCCGCTCGAACTCGCCCCGCAGGGCGGCGAGCTTCGCCTTCGATTGCTCCTCGGCACTCTTCTCGGTTTTGACCTCCAACGGCGGCTCGGGTGGGAAGAGGGCTCCAAGGCCCGTTGGGCCGTAGGCGAACTTGACCATCTGCTCGGCGCAGGAATCACGCAGGTCGCGATAGAAGTTGAGGGCGCCGACGATTTGTTTCGAGATGGCGTGCTCGAGCTGCAAGAAGTCGTTGTCCTCGGAGGCCGGATGCCGGTGCTGCCGCACTTGCTCGGCGACCAGCGGTAGCAACGCGAAGGACGGGTTGAGGCCCGAGATCAGGTACTGCCGGGCCCGCAATGGGTGCAGCAATCGCAAGAGTCGCGCCGTGACCTCGTTCGACATGGCGCGCGCCACCGGACCGCACAGCCATTCGTAAAGCTGTCCATTGATCTCGGAAACCTGCTTGACGGTGCTGAACAACGACTCCTCGGTGCGGCGGTCGGGGTTCAACGCGCGGATGTCGTCCACGGTCCGGGTCTCGAAGCGCACGGTGTACGTATCCCGGTCGAGGTCCTGGGGCACATCGTGCATGGGCCGCTGCTCGATGACCATCTCGTACAGGCCGGGGGGCAGTTCCTCGAGCATGTCCATCACGTTGATCAGTTCGCGGTGCTCCTTCCTCGCCACCCGGCCCCCGACGAAGATGCTCAGGTGCCCAACATCCTCCGCGAGCAAGTACACGATCACGTGGCCCAGGGCCACAATCATATCCTCGTGGCCGTACACGTCGACGATCCAGTTGAGCGCCTGCTGGGGCGGCGTGATGTTGTCGCCCCAAGAGGCGAACACGACCACCGGCGACGTGATGTTCTTGAGGTCGATCTTCTGCCCGTCCGGCAGCTTGATCCCCTCGGCCAGCCGGTTGCCGGCGAACAGGTTGTCGCTGATCTCCCGGAGCTCCTCCTTGGTCATCAGGTAGTAGCCGCCCCACCAGCGCTCGAAATCGAGGAAGCGCTGCTCATCGGTGTCGACCCGGGAGTAGAGGTCGTAGGACTTCTCCCAGAGCGCGTTGGCGGGGTTGAGGTTCTCGAAGTTCTGGACGAACCAGGCGCCGTCGATGATCCCGCCGCTGAGGTCGGCCAGGAGGTTCCCCGGCCAGGTGCCGCCGAAAATCCCGCCGTTGTAGCGCATCGGGTTCTGGCTATCGGCGCCCGCCCAGTAGGATAGTGGCGCGCCGACGAGCGCGACGGGGCCGGTCAGCTCGGGCCGGACCGCGGCCAGCGCCGCCACCGCCCAGCCGGCCTGGCAGTTGCCGATGACGAAGGGCTTGTTGCCAGCCCCGGGGTGCCGGCGGATGACCTCCTCGAGGAACCGCGACTCGGCTAACCCGATGTCCGCCAGGGTCTGGCCCGGGACCGGCTCCGGGTAGAACCCGACGAAGTAGACCGGGTGGCCGGCGCGGAGGGCGAAGCCGATCTCGGAATCGAGCTTGAACCCACCGACCCCCGGGCCCTGTCCAGCCCGAGGGTCCACGACGACGACGGGCCGCTTCGTGGGATCGATCGCCAGTCCCTCTGGCGGCCGGATCTGCATCAGGGCATAGTTGCACGGGCGGTCCAGTGTGCGACCGTCGATGAGGACGTCATAGCCGAAGATCAAGACCGGCGGCTCGCCCTTGGCGACGTTCTCCAGAAAGATGTTGCCGCGCTTGCGCATCACGTCCCAGAACAGCGCGGAGCGCTCAACCGAGTCCACCAGGTATTCCGACCAGGCCTTCATGAGTTCGATCTGGGGCGCGGAAACCCTCGACTTACTTGTTGCGGTCATGTCCTTAGCCCTCGCCGGTCGATGTCTGTTCCCTCGCCGGCTTTCGGGGTACAAAAAGAAAGGCCGCACCATGCACCTGGGTGCACGACACGGCCGCCGTGACCATCTCAGAAGCCTGCCCGTCGCGAGCAAGCCCACAAATGCATTCTAGGGACGCGGGGTTCCGATAGCAAGCGGAAACCGTTGGCGTGTTCGCCTCGTCCACTGTCAGCCGGCGATCATGCTCCGCATCGGCCTCTATATTGCACCGATTCCTGCCGGTCGACTACCCTCGTGAAAACTAAGACATTGAAAAATAACTACAGGCAAACTGAGTGGGAACGTGGAAGGCAGTAGTTACGCTCAATTCATAAGGGAGTATTCCGATGCGCAGCGCAATCCGCCGTGGCCTTTGGTTGCTCGCACGTCTGGTCGTACCTCTTCGGTATCGCATCCGCGTCCATGGCTGGGAGCGGGTTCGCGGCCTGAAAGGTCCAGTCTTGCTGCTGCCGAATCATCCTGGCTACATCGACCCCGTTCTCATTCTCACTTACTTTTACGGCGCCTTCCGCCCGAGGCCGGTGCTTTCCGAGGAGAATTTCCGCAGCCCCGTCCTCCGCCCGTTGGTGAAGCTGCTCCGCGCCGTGCCTATCCCGGAACTCGACCGGCCCAGCCACGAGGCCCTCGAGCGCGCCGAACAGGCCGTGAGCGAGGTGATCGAGGGGCTCCGTCGCGGGGAGAACTTCGTGCTCTGGCCGGCCGGGCGGTTGCAGCGCGACGGTGTCGAGCGGCTGGGCGCTGCCGGCGCGCTGACCGACATTCTGCGGGCAATCCCCGACGCGGACATCGTCCTGGTGCGGACCCGCGGCGTCTGGGGCAGCAGCTTCACCTACGCCCGGACGGGGCATACGCCTCGGCTCGGGCGGTGCTTCCGGAACGGGCTGCTCTGGCTGGCGGCGAACCTGCTGTTCTTCATGCCGCGCCGAAGCGTTGATATCACGATCGAGCCCCTGGAACGCGACAAGCTGCCGGAGCTGGAGCGTGATCCGGTCAACCGCTGGTTCGAGGCCTGGTACAACGCCGACGGCCCGGAGCGGCCAACCTACGTCCCGTATCACTTCCTCCTCGGTCCGCGGAGCTACGAGTTCCCGCCTGTATCCGCGCCGGCCGAAGGCGAGATCGTCTCGGATCAGGTTCGCCCGGAGACGCGCGAGGCCGTCGCCGAAATACTCGCCGACAAACTGGGCCGACCGCTGACGGCCGACGAGCTCCATCCCGGAACGACCCTCGACGACCTTGGACTAGACAGCTTGCAGCGCATGGAGCTGGCTTTGGCCGTGGAGCATCGCTTCGGCTTCTCCGCCGACCCGGCGCCCGTCACGGTCGGGCAGCTCATGGCCCTGGCCCAGGGGTTGGTGGAGAAGCCGCCGCCGAAGCCGCCGCCGGCGGAATGGTTCCGGGCTCCATCCGACGAAGAGCCGCTCCGGATCCAGGGAGAAACGATCCCCGAGGCTTTCGTCGCCCATGCCCTGGCCGACCGGCGTGGCGTGGCGGCCGCCGATGACCTGTCGGGCGTGGTCTCTTATGAGCGATTGCTTGTGGGCGCGCTCGTGATGGCCCGTCGCTTCGAGCATCTGCCGACGGCGAACGTCGGTCTGATGCTGCCCGCGTCGGTGGCCTGCGACACGATGCTGCTCGGCCTTCTCCTGGCCGGCAAACGGCCGGAACTGCTCAACTGGACGATAGGGCCCGCAAACCTCCACCATGCTGCCCGGCTGACCGGCCTCACGCACGTGATCACCTCGTGGCGGTTGCGCGACCGCCTGGGCCTTGCCATCGAGGGGGTGCAGTTCCTCGACGTCGAGGATTTGCGTCGGCAGATCGGCTGGCTTGAGCGGATCCGCACGTTCCTGGCGGTGCGCTTGCTGCCCGGCAACGTTCGTAGGCGGGTGCCGCAGACTCTCCCCGATGCCAGTGCCGTGATCCTTTTTACGTCCGGGTCGGAGAAGGCGCCGAAGGCCGTGCCGCTGACCCACCGGAACATCCTGGCCAACCAACGGGGTACCCTTTCTGCGATCGGGCTGACGTCTCGTGACGCTATCCTCTCCTTCTTGCCGATGTTCCACAGCTTCGGCTTCACGCTGACAGGGCTGCTGCCGCTGCTGGCGGGCGTCCGCGTCGTCCATCACCCCGACCCGACGGATGCCGCGGCGCTGGCCCGCAAGGTCGCCGCCTACCGGCCGACCCTTATCGCCGGAACGCCCACCTTCATCGAACACATCCTCGAGCGCGCCAGGCCGGGAGAGCTGGCCTCCCTGAGGCTGATTTTTGTCGGCGCGGAAAACTGTCCTTCCGCCCTGTTCGAGAAAGCTCGGCGCGTGGTGCCGACGGCCCAATTGGTGGAAGGATACGGCGTCACGGAGTGCTCGCCGTTGATCGCGGCGAACCGGCCAGAAGCCAACCGCCCGGGTAGCGTGGGTCGGCCGATGTCGGGCATCGAGGTGTGCGCGGTGGACCTGGAGACGGGTGATGTGCTGCCGCCGGGGAAGATGGGCATGCTGCTGGTCAGCGGTCCCTCCGTCTTCCCCGGCTATCTGGGGGACGAGGCGTCGCCATTCGTGGAACGGCATGGCAAGCGCTGGTACGTCACCGGCGACCTGGTGGAGATCGACCCGGACGGGTTCATACACGTCCGCGGCAGGCTGAAGCGGTTCCTGAAGGCGGGCGGCGAGATGATCTCGCTGCCGGCTCTGGAGGAACCGTTCGCGCTCAGGTATCCGCCGGACCAGAACGGCCCGCGCGTGGCGGTCGAGGGAGTGGAAACCGAGAACGGCCGGAACATCGTCCTGTTCACCACCGAGCCCATCACCCTCAAGGAGGCCAACGTCCGGCTGATCGAAGAAGGGTTCCGCGGCGTGATGCGGTTCGACGAGGTGCGCCGCCTGGACAAGATTCCGGTGCTCGGGATGGGGAAAATTGACTACCGGCGGCTGCGGGCAATGATCTCAACCCAGACTCGGGCAATGGCGTAGCCTCGCTCGGGTCGGGACAACCGGTAACAGTCGCCGATGCTGCCAAGGCGCGTCGCCATTGGTGGCTCGAAGAGCGGCTGAATTACCGAACGCGACGATCCCCGTGCCACTCACATTATGTTCAGCAACCCTAGCCCGGATTTCTCACCATATGTATTGAATCGGGCATCCTGTTATGTTATAAGTGTATAGAGTTTAGATAGTTACACTACAACATAAAGGCTAACCCGATGAACACACAGTGTAGAGCAAAGACTCACTGCAGAACAACGCCAAAACGTCGTCGACGGCCCAACGATCAGGCTCAGCCTCCGCAGGCGAAGCAACTCGATCTTCCCGAGTC
>JAFAHT010000095.1 GCA_019237095.1 Planctomycetaceae bacterium | reverse complement strand
GTTGAGGGGGACGGCGGCCAGGCCCTTCGGGAGTTCCTGGGCCAGGGCGCGCGTCAGACCCTCGATCGCCCACTTCGAGGCGCAGTACGGGGCGACCTCGGGCGCGACGGAACGGCCCCAGTACGAGCTGAGGTTGACGATTACCCCAGACTCCCGCGCGATCATCGCCGGGACGACGTGGCGGAGGACATTGGCGACCCCCTTGATGTTCACGTCGATGAGACGGTCGAACTCCTCGGCGGGGACCTCCCAGGTCGGCGCGTTGCGGTTGATCAGGGCTGCGTTGTTGATCAGCAGGTCGGGCGCGCCGGATGCGGCGAGGAACCGGCCGGCCCAGGCTTTCACTCGGTCCTCGCGCGCAACGTCCACGGCTTCGAAGTCATGCGGTGCGCCCAGGGCCGCGCGGAGCACCTCGATCGCCCCGGCGTCCCGACCGCAGCCGATGACCGTGTGCCCGAGCCGGGCGAAGCCCTCGGCCAGGGCCCGCCCGAGGCCCCGCGTCGCCCCCGTGATCACGATCCGCTTGGGTGATGATTCCGCCATGCGACTCCGGGCCTCCCCCGTCCTCCCCTCGGATCATCCCGCGCGAGACGTTCCCGACGATGGGCTATTCTATGCCGCCCGCGCGGCCTTGGAAAGCCTCAGATGTTGCCCTCGGCCGGTGGCGAGGGCAGGATGGCATCGACCGCGACCTGGCCAAGCGGCTGCCCGTCGATCACGACGGGTACGGCCTGCCCCGGCTTGAAATCCACGCGCGACCCGTAGGACCCAGGCCCCGGTCCGGTGTAGACCTCGATCTGGCGATCCACCAGGTTGACGGTCCAGTAGACGGGGATGCCGCCTCTGGCATAGGCGCGGAGCTTCTCGTTCCGGTCGTGATCGAGGGTCGTCAGGGAGACCTCGATGAGCAGGCCCACGTCATCGGGGTCTGGGATCCGATGCTCGTAATCCTCGTCGGTGCCCCGGACGATCGTGACATCTGGCTCCGGCTCGTCGTAATCGGGGATCCGGACGGGCTGCTCCGAGCGCCATGCCCACCCGGCCGGCAACAGGGCCTCCAGCGCCTTGATGATCTTCTTGGTGGCATAACCGTGCTCGGCACTCTTGCCCATCTTGTCCACCAGGTAGCCGTCGATGAGTTCGACTCTGTCAGGGTCATTGAGCGCCCGCGCCCGGATGATCCGCTCGTACTCGTCGACTGTAATGCGGCGCAGTCCGGGCGGAGCGAACGGGGTCGGCATCGTCGACGTGATCGAGGACATGGTCACGGCCTCCGTTCGTCGGCTCCGACCTCAACCGGGCCGGGGACTTCGGCGTTGAGGGCGTACTTCCGTGCCGCGCGAAATGCAGCCGGGCAGTTGGGAGAGTAACGGGGCTCGGACATGCGCGCCGCAAGCCCGTCGAGCTCGACCAACTCGGCCGGCCGCATCATGGCCGGGACCCTGGCCGCGTTGCGGTCCCGAACAGCTCGAGTCGGCATGGCTTCCTCCTTTCGACCGCTAATCCGCGCGTACGTGCACTGGTGGGTCGATGACAGAATCGCACGACCTGGTTCATTCTACGGCACGACTTGCCGGTTGTCGAAGGCCGATCCGGCGGGCGCCCCAAAGGGGATCATGAGCCGATTCCACGAGCGAAAACGGGGACAGAGCGAATATCGACAGATGCCATAGGACCGAAACCGATGTCCTACAATCGTCGATATTCGCTATGTCCGTATTTCCTCGCTAGGTCATAAAGGCTGGGGAAAGATTGACGGTTCGCAGGGATGCCAGGTTCAGCTCGGATTGACCGAACAGCACGTGCTCGGGTCAGGCGGTCGCCACGCGACGTTGGGACCTCCCAAGGGACGTTGCAGCCACCCGCGTTCGCCAGAAATCAGAAGGTGGGTGGTCGCTTCCGTCTCCGTGTTCTCCTGACCCGCCCAGCCTCTGTGACAGCAGGAGTCGTGGCGCGAAAAGCGCTGAATCTCTACTTTTCTCTACCAAACGTCCGTTCAGTACCATGAAGAATTGGCCTTGAACAAGCTGGTTCGGGCAGTGGACTCCTGATCCGCCGTCCGCCACGAACTTGAATCTCCCGGTCCCCGACCATCGGCGCGTCACCTGGAGACCTCCGGTCCGCCGAGCGGCGGGGTCAGGAGACCCTCGCCGAACGAAGAGCTTATCGATCGGGACCGTTTCTGGCTGCTTGCACTTCCCGTTTCTGGACTTTTCTAGACAATTTACGGGTCATCTGTTCAGTCCATGGATACCCAGCTCGGTGCACGGTAGCGACGAAGAGGTTCACGACGGTCTTTCAACCACTCACGCCGAAAAGCTGAAGTCGCCGATGAGCTCAAGTTCCAACGATTAGAAGATGTTTCACTCATGGCCGCGTAAGGTATAAGTCGAATTCTTGAGTCAGCCGGCAAGCTCTTCCAGGGCGTGCCAGCGCGCGTAGGCAGTCGCCAGGTCGCGCTCCAGGTTCTCCAGCCGCTTTCTCGCCCCGGTGATCTCGTTACGATCCTTGCGGTAGAAGGACGGGTCAGCCATCGCCGCGTGCAGTTCCTGCACGGCGTTCTCGAGTAGCTCGATCCGGCCCGGCAGGCTTTCCAGCTCCTTGCGTTCCTTGAAGCTCAGTTTCCAGGATTGCTCGCGAGGTGCATCTGGCAGTTTCTTCTTGGAAGGGTCCGGGTTCGGCCGCGACTGGATCGCACGCTCTGGTTGGCGCTGGCGAAAATAATCGTCGTAGCTACCTTCATACTCCCTCACCTGCCCGTCGTCCTCGATGACCAGCGTGCTGGTGACCACGTCGTTGAGGAAGGCGCGGTCATGGCTGACGAGCAACACGGTTCCCTGGTAGTCCACCAGCAACGACTCGAGCAATTCCAGCGTCTCGATATCCAGGTCATTGGTCGGCTCGTCCATGACCAGCACGTTCGAGGGCCTGGTGAACAGCTTGGCCAGCAGCAGGCGGCTGCGCTCTCCGCCGGAGAGGTACTTCACCAGGCTCCGCGATCGTTCGGGGGCAAAGAGGAAATCCTGAAGATAGCCCAGAACATGACGGTCGCGGCCGTCGATCGAGAGTGTGTCATAGTCGCTGACGTTCTTCTGGACCGTCTTTTCCTCGTCGAGGGCGGCCTTCATCTGTTCGAAGTAAGAGACTTCGAGATTGGTTCCATGGCGAATCGTCCCTTCCCGGGGGGTAAGCTCGCCCAGCAGGAGCCGCAGCACGGTGGTCTTGCCCGATCCGTTGGGCCCGATCAAGCCGACCTTGTCGCCGCGCAGGATTGTCGTCGTCAGGCCGCGGATGACGGTGCGATCGCCATATTCAAAACTAACGCCCTCGGCCTCGATGACCAGGGTGCCCGATCGCTCGGCCTCCTGGGCTTGCATTCGTGCGGTCCCTTGCCGCTTTCGCCTCTGCTGGTGGTTCTTGCGCATCGCCTCGAGCGCGCGGACGCGTCCTTCGTTGCGGGTGCGGCGGGCCTCGACGCCCTTGCGAATCCACGTTTCCTCCTGAGCCAGCTTCTTGTCGAAGAGCGCCCACTGGCGGGCTTCGGCCGCCAGCAGCTCCTCCCGCCGTTTGAGGAAGGTGGGATAGTCGCACGCCCAGTCCGAGAGGCGGCCGCGATCGAGCTCGACGATCCGGGTCGCCAGCCGTTCCAGGAAGACCCGGTCATGGGTGACGAAAACGATGGTGCCCCCGTACCGCATCAAGAACGTCTCCAACCAGCGAATCGACTCGATGTCGAGGTGGTTGGTGGGCTCGTCCAGAAGCAGGATATCGGGATCGTTCACAATCGCCTGGGCAAGCAAGACGCGCCGCTTCATTCCCGAGGAAAGCTCTTCAAATCGCGCATCCGGGTCGAGCCCGACCTGGGAGAGGACCGTCTGCACCCGATGGTCGGCCCCGCCAGGGTGATGGTCATCGTCTTCCAGTCCCTGGGCCACCTCGTCGGCGACGGCGCCATATCCCGCGGGCACGTCCTGGGGCATTCGCGTGATTCGCAGTCCCTGCTGGCGGATGATCGTTCCCTCGTCGGGCTCGATCTCGCCGCGGATCAGGCGGAGCAGCGTGCTTTTCCCCTCGCCGTTGCGCCCCAGCAGGCAGAGTCGCTC
>JAFAHT010000437.1 GCA_019237095.1 Planctomycetaceae bacterium | reverse complement strand
CAGCGAGCGAATCATCGCAGTGGGCGTGAGCACGGGTGGCGTGCAGGCAATCCAGCAGCTCCTGGCCGGTTTTCCGGTCGGATGTCCAGGCATCGTGATCGTTCAGCACATGCCGGCCGACTTCACGTCGGCATTCGCCCAGAGGCTAAACGGCGACACCCGCATCGAGATTGAGGTCGTCGAGGCCCGGCATCACGATCCGATCCGCCCTGGCCGGGCCCTGATCATTCCGGGTGACGCGCACGGCCTGGTCCGCCGATCGGGCAGCGGCTACCGGGTCGAGCTGGCCGACGGTCCGCCGGTCTGCCGCCACCGTCCCAGCGTCGAGGTCCTGTTCCGGTCGGTGGCCCAGGCCGCCGGCCCATTCGCCGCCGGTGTCATCATGACCGGCATGGGCGACGATGGCGCAGGCGGGCTGCTCGAATTGCGTGAGGCCGGGGCGCTGACCATTGCCCAGAACGAGGTCACCTGCGTCGTCTTCGGCATGCCCCGCGAGGCCATCCGCCGCGGCGCTGCCAAGTATGTCGTGCCCCTCGAGTCGATCGCCACCACCCTCATGGCCTGGTATGCAAACCCCGACGCGGGAACGTGGTATTGAGCCGCTCATGAAGCTTGCGTGTTTGCGATACGTCAGGTCCGTGAAAATCCTTGGATTCTCTCCCTGATCGAGAACTTGCCCGTCGCCGGCCTTTCAAGACCTGCGGGACGCGGGATCACACCGATCCCACGCCGCCCCGACAAGCTATACATCATCAAGCTGTGCCGCCAGGAGCTGGATCGGATGCACCGCGTCGATCCCGGCCAGGCCGTGAACCTGGCTGCGACAGGAGAAGCCGGGGGCGACGAGGCGGGCCTCGGGGTCGGCGGCCGCGGCGGGAAGCAGCACCCGGTTGGCCAAGGCGACGCTGACGTCGTAGTGGCCGTGCTCATAGCCGAACGAGCCGGCCATGCCGCAACAGCCGGAATCGAGCTCGTGGACCTCCAGGCGGGGAATGCGCTTCAAGGCGGCGAGCGTACCGGCGGTTCCGACCGTGGCCTTCTGCTGGCAGTGGCCATGCAGCAGGACGCGCCCGTCCAGCGGCCTGAACCTCAGGTCGGGAGCCCGGGTGGGGTCGGCCACAAAGGCATCGACGAGCAAGCATTGCCGGGCGACTTCATCGGCGGCCTGACCGAGCCGGAAGTCCCGGTACTCATCGACCAGCGTCACCAGGCAGCTTGGCTCGCAGCCGACGATCGAGATGCCCTGACGCGCAAGGGGCAGAAGTTTCTCGAGATTCTCCCGGCCCAGCTCGCGGCCGAGCTTCAAGAGTCCCTTGGAGATCGCCGGGCGGCCGCAACAGCGCAGACCGGCCAGGACCACCCGGTAGCCGCTCGCTTCCAGCACCTGTACCGCCGCGATACCAACATCAGGGTTGTTGTACGTGGTGAAGCAGTCATCGAGCAGCACGACCGACCCGCGCTGGCCTGATCGGGGATCAGCCACGTGATGGTTGAACCATTTCCGGAAATGGTTGCGGACGAATGCCGGCAGGGTCCGCCGCCGGTCGATCCCGGCGGTCTTTTCCAAAAGCCACTTGAACAGCGGATTTCGGAGCGTCACGTTGGCCAGCGGAGCCAGGGCTGAACCGATGGGGTTGAGCCGGAAGATCTGGCCCATGAGCAGGTGGCTCAAGGGCCGAGGACCGCTCGCGTAGTACTGGTGAAGGAACTCGGCCTTGAGCTTGGCCATATCTACCTGGGACGGGCATTCGCTCTTGCAGGCCTTGCACTGAAGGCACAGGTCGAGGGCCTCGAAGAGGGTGTCGTTGCCCAGCCCGCTGCCGTTCGACGGCAACTCGCCCGTCATGACCAGGCGCAGTGCGTTGGCGCGGCCGCGGGTCGAGTGCATCTCGTCGCGCGTGACCATGTAGCTGGGGCACATCGTACCGGTCGCCGTCTTGCGGCAGGCAGCAACGCCCGAACACATCTCGACGGCGCGGGCGAAGCCCCCCTGACCGGAGAAGTCAAACAGCGTTTCCGCAGGTTCGTGCGGGTGGTACTGCGGGCCGATCCGCAGATGGTCGCCCGGATCGGCGTCGCCAATCACCTTGTCTGGATTGAGCAGGTTCTCCGGGTCGAAGGCGAGTTTGACCTGCCGCAAGGCCGCGTAGACCTCGGGTCCGAAGAGCTTGCGGTTCCAGAGGCTGCGAGCCAGGCCGTCGCCGTGCTCGCCGCTCATCGAGCCGCCGAACTCGACCACCAGGTCGGAGATTTCCCGGGCGATCGACCGCAGCGTCGCCACGCCTTCGGCTGTCTTGACGTTGATGATCGGCCGGATGTGGAGACAGCCGACATCGGCGTGCCCGTAGCACGCCGCGCGGACGCCATGCTGCTCGACAATGGCTTGAAAACGGTCGTAGAACACAGGGAGTCGGTCGGGGCTGACGGCCGTGTCTTCCACGAACGCGATCGGCTTGGCATCGCCGACCATGGCCATGAGCAGCGAGAACCCGGCCTTGCGGACCTTCCAGAAATCGTCCTTGGCAGCGCTTGTCAAGCTCTTGCGGATACCCAGGACCCCTGGGCAGCCCTCGAACCGCCCGGCCAAATCGTCAGCCCGCGCCGTCAGCTCGTCCTGCGAGTCGGCGTAGAACTGTGCAGCGAGGACGGCGGCCGGGCGGCCGTCGGCGAAGTTGAGGTAATGCGAGTACAGCGGGTTCTCCGCGGCCAGATCGAGGATCATCCGGTCGAGCATCTCGACGGCCACCGGGCCGGTCGCCACGATCTCGGCCAGCCGTTCGAGCGCCGCGGGGATCGTGGCGAACGAGAGCACCACCAGACCTTGTGCCGGAGGAACGGGCACCACCCTGAGATCGGCCGCGGTGACCACGGCCAGTGATCCCTCGGAGCCGACGATCAGCCTGGCGAGGTTGAACCGCCAGGGCTCCTCGACCCAGCCCACCGGCCGCACCGGCAACCCCGGGACGAATTCATCGAGGTTGTACCCGCTCACCCGGCGTAAGATGTGGGGGAACCGGTCGATGATGGCCTGCCGATGCGCGGCCACCGTATCGCGCACCGCACGATGGACCCGGCCCAAGGACCCTGCCTCCTGACAGATCGCTGACAGCTCCTGGTCCGAGACCGGACCCAGCCTGGCCACGGTGCCGTCCGCCAGCACGACTTCGAGGGCGCGTACGTGATCGACGGTTTTGCCATAGCGCAGCGACCGGGCGCCGGCCGAATTGTTGCCGATCATCCCGCCGATCGTCGCCCGGTCGCTCGTCGAGACGTCCGGGCCGAACATGAGCCCCAGCGGTTTCAGGTGGGTGTTGAGCTGGTCCAGCACCACTCCCGGCTCGACCCGCACCGTCATCGCGTTGCGGTCCACGACGCCGATCCGATTGAGGTACTTCGAAAAATCAATGACGATCGCGGCGCCGATGGTCTGACCCGATAGGCTCGTGGCCGCTCCCCGCGGCACGATCGCCACCTTCTCTTGTGCGGCGATTCGCACCGTGGCGATGACGTCCTCGACCGTTCGAGGAACGACCACGCCCACCGGCTCGATCTGGTAGAGACTGGCGTCGGTCGCATAAAGGGCGCGCTGCCCGCGGTCAAAAGAGACCTCGGCGCGTGTCTCCCGGATCAGGCGGTCGTGCAGGCGTGACAGGTTGGGGGAAGAGAGCTCATTTGTTGTGGGCATCGTTTGCTGCTCGTTCAGCGGTCAACTCGTTGCGACGGCCTGTCGTGAGCCTTCGCGGTCACTCGGGATCGTCCTCGAACAAGACCGCAACAGGGAGTCGAAAGCCGGGGAGGAGGTCGCCGCCGTCGAGCTCCTGGCCGATCTTGAGCACCTGGATCTGGGTTGGCGAGGCGTAGAGATACACCTCGGCCTGATCGGGATAAACGACCCACACTCGTGACACTCCGGCAGCAAAGTACTCGTGAATCTTCTCCTGGACTTCATAGGCGGAGTTGCTCTCGCTGATGACTTCGATGGCCAGATCGGGAACCATATCCCAAGGGGTTACCTTGGGAACGCGACGATTGAATGGCCAACGAGCATGCGAAACGAAAGCCACGTCCGGGCGGCGGCGAAGATCGTTCTCGGGGTTAATGCGAAACAACATTTCCCCGACCACTTTTCCCAATCGATTCGTCCTGAGATAAGGGGTCAACAGCCCGACCAGAATTGAGGCGATCTCGGTCTCCCTCGCGCTCATCTTCTTCTCCACAACCTGTCCATCGACCACCTCGTAAAGCATGTCGCCGGGAATGGTCGGGGCGAGCGCGGTGGGTGGCGGGACCGGGGTCATCGATTCGGCGGGGATAGGGGGCATGGCCGGAACAGTGCTCATCCGGGGATCTCCTTTCAGCCTTCCGGACAACTGCCGTGCGTCACTGCCGTGCGTCAAGGCAATTATTGTATCACGAACGGTCGCTCTGCCGAGAGGAACCGACCTTCAGGACGTGTTCCAAGGTTCAGGTGATCCCTGGTACGATCAATAATCGAGCGGCGACGCCGAATTGACGGTATGGCGCTGCGGGGGTCGGGTGTTCCCGCCTTCGGCGGTCCCCGGCTGAGCCATCTTCGGATGGAGATCCTTCGTGGTCGATCTTCGTGTCACGCTCGGTCGCTTGCAGCTCAAGAACCCGGTACTGGTCGCCTCGGGGACCTTTGGCTACGTTCGCGAGATGGCCGGCTTCGTGCATCTGGAGCGGCTTGGCGGAGTCATCCCCAAAACTGTCACTTTCCGGCCCCGCGCGGGCAACCCCACGCCGCGAACGGTCGAGACGTCCTCGGGCATGCTCAACGCCATCGGCCTGGATAACGATGGGATCAGCCACTTTCGCGAGCACCACTTGCCTTACCTGCGAACCGTGGGCACGGCGGTGATCGCCAATATCGCCGGTGAAGACGAGGACCAGTTCGTCGCGATGGCGGAGCTGCTCGGGCAGGAGCCTGGACTGGCGGCCGTCGAGCTCAACGTGTCCTGTCCCAACGTGAGCCACGGCCTGGACCTGGGACTTGACGCGCAGGCGGTCGGCCGGCTGGTCCGACGGGTGAAAAGTGCCTGCCCCTTGCCGATCATCGCCAAGCTGACGCCGAACGTGAGCGACATTGTGCCCATCGCCGTCGCGGCGGCCGAGGCCGGTGCCGACGCGGTCAGCCTGATCAACACCATCAAGGGAATGGCCGTAGACTGGCAGCGAAGACGGCCGGTCCTGTCCTACGACATCGGCGGCCTGAGCGGCCCGGCCATCAAGCCGGTCGCTCTCCGCATGGTCTGGGAAGTCGCGCGGGCACTCCCTCAACTTGCCATCATCGGCATTGGCGGGATCGCCAGGGCCACCGACGCCCTCGAGTTCATGGTCGCGGGCGCCTCGGCCATTCAGGTCGGAACCGCAACGTTCTACAATCCGCCCGCCTCCGAGAATCTCCTCGATGAGCTGACCGGCCTGCTCGAAGAGACCGGAGTAGCGGCGGTTCGAGACATCATCGGCACGCTACGGTCGAACCGAGTACCGATCCAGCCCGATTAACCGAGGGTTCAAATCTCAAGCCCTCACCCCTGGGATAGAGACTGTTCGAATCGCATGGACCCAGCACAAACTACGTGATAGACTATTTGCGCCTACTGGGCAAACCAGGCAAAGCAATGCGGGATTTCGCATCGTTGCGGTTTGCGTTCATTTTTGTACAGAATTGCCGATCTGGAGCTCCTCCATGTCCGATGTGACAGCAGCGGTCAATTCCAGTCTCAACTCGGTTTCGGGCACGCTGGACCTGGTCGCTAACGCCGCCAGAAACGGCGCGGCGGATGCGCGCGTGGCGGCCACCAAGGCCCTATCAAACACAAGCCTGTTTCTTTCTCGGGTCGTTTACCAAACCACGTACGCGGTCTCGTATGGCGTTGTGTTTCCCGCGGCTTTCGTGGCGCGGGGTATTCCACGGAATAACGCGGCTGTTCGTGGTCTGATCGAGGGGGCACACGCGGCGAGCCAGCGCGCCGACGCGATTCTGGGCCGCTCGCTGGAAGCACCGGCTGCACACTGAAGACCCCGTCGCAGGCGGCTGTCGATCGATCATTGCGAGCGGATGCAACACCGTCGTTGCTGACGATCGCGATGCGGCAAGCTATGCTCTGGGGAAGCGGCCTGGCGATCGTGATGCGGTTGCTCCTGACCTTCGTGGTCTCCAGGAACCATGCTGCCGACGGAGCGACGCAATGACCCTGAACTGGCTGCTGGTATTCCTGCCGATCGGAATCGGCCTGAACTGGTTCGGGGCCAGTCCGATCCTGGTATTCCTGGCCTCGGCGCTGGCAATCGTTCCCCTGGCGGGGTTGATGGGAGACGCCACCGAGGCCCTCGCGAAATTTCTGGGCCCGACCATTGGCGGCCTGCTCAACGCCACGCTGGGGAATGCCCCGGAGATCATCATCTCTAGCTTCGCCTTGCACGCGGGCCTGGTCAGCATGGTGAAGTCTTCGCTGACAGGCTCGATCATCGGCAACCTGCTCTTTGGCCTCGGAGTCGCGTTTTTCGCCGGCGGGATCAAACATCGCCGGAATCAGCTTTTTGATACTCATGCGACCAGGCAGACCACCGCACTGCTCACGCTGGCTTCTTTTGGCCTGATCGTCCCGGCGGCGACCCGGTTCAGTGCCTCGGCGTCGCGGACGATCAGTCTGGACGTCGCGGCCCTCCTGTTCCTGGTTTATCTGGCGAGCCTGGTCGCGATCTTCGTCACTCGCAAGCCGGTGATCGGCAAGGAGGGGGT
>JAFAHT010000255.1 GCA_019237095.1 Planctomycetaceae bacterium | reverse complement strand
GGACGCTCCGCGAGGATGCCAGCCGGATCCGCAAGGGAGCGGCGACGCAGACGATGGCCGTCTTGAGGAACATCGTCGTTTTCTTGTTCCATCGCTTGGGACATAAGAGCGCCGCGGCGGCGACACGACATTACGTATGCCACCCCGCAAAGTCGCTCGAAATCCTGTCAACCCCAAAATGAGAATGAAACGGCCCTGGGGTCCTGACGGTCCTGGGTGCAATTGGCGCGCCGCGCGCGGTAGGATCATTGGTAGGTCTCGCGGAGGAAGCCAACGCGGCCAGGGTTGGTACGGGTCTGGCCAGCGGCATCCTTCGTGAGGCAGGGGAAGCCCGGCCGGGCGCGGCTGGCATCGCGGCCGAGGGTGTGGAAGCCGGTGCCGAAGTGCCGACAACGGCCGGGACACCCGTACCAGCAGAGAATACACCGACGGTACCGCAGAATGCGTTAGATACCTTGGATCATGTCGATAGGACGGGAACCGCTCCTCAGGGATATCAGGGAGGCGCACCCTTTCTTAACGATGGGAGAGGCGGCGGGCAGATTCTACCTGCCGCGGACGCCCAGGGGAATCCCATCACCTACCAAGAATGGGATGTCAACCCAAGCGTGCCAGGGGTCAACCGGGGAGCACAAAGATTAGTGACAGGAAGCGATGGATCGGCTTATTATACAGATGATCACTACAAGACATTTACACGGATAAGATGATGAACCTTGATATTATAAATTCAACGACGGCTCCATGGCTGTATTCCTGTTCGTCGGACCTATCCGCCGTCACGAATTTCTCATGGAAAATTAGTCGGGAAGACGGAACCGACTTGAGCGTCAAGCTACTGCGCGGAGATAAAATGAGAAGCTGGCAAGCCCTGTTTGATGAGATTGCGGCGGCACTTCAGTTTCCATATTATTTCGGTGAAAATCTGAACGCTTTTGACGAGTGCGTAACGGATCTTGAATGGCTCAACGCGCGGGGATATTTTCTTGTGATTCTTAAAGCTGACGAAGTTCTAGCTAACTGCGATGATACAGATTTTCAAGCATTGATCAATCACCTGAATGTCGCGGCCTCGGAATGGGCGAAACCGATCAAAGCTGGGCAAACGTGGGATCGCGATGCGCGACCCTTTCACGTGTTATTTCATACGGAGGACCAGAACGCTGATCATTTGCGCGCTCGCCTCGAGAGAATCAATGTGAATATTCCCAGATTAGTGTTTGTTTAAACCTATTTTCCGCATGGCAGAAATGAATTGAAGCTCTGGGGCAATTTTAGCGAAACCAGCGATCGGGTTGCGGAGCTTCGTCCCTGGATTCTTGAGTCCTGGTCGTCTACCCTGTTCTTCTATTCAAAAGCACAGCGTCCGGACCCGCACTCGGGCCGGCCACAGCCGAAACTGGGGGTGCGGGGATTGTCACACATCGGCAAGGAGTTCGAGCGACCGGAATGGGCGGAGGCGGGAACACTGAACTGCTTGGCGACATCGATGTTGCCGCACCTGGGGCAACGAGCGACATCGCTCGGGCCACGAACCAAGGTTTCGAAGATATGATCGCAGGGCTCGCAATGGTATTCGTAGATCGGCATAAGGAGGAAAGCTCCCATGCGGGTCGGTTGGGAGGGGATCAACCGCACTAATATCTACCGGGTATGAACAAAGACGCTCTGGCGGGCCTAGCTGCGCTCAGCCTACCATTACGGTATTCTGGATCGCTCAAGAAGGCTTGTCAATGCTGGCTGGAACGGATGAACTCGCTCCACAACGAGACGTTGGGTCAACCATGAAGGGGGGGTGTCGCTATGACTTGCCGGCTTCGTCCGTTATCGCGTCAGGAGGTACGGGAGCTTGATGTCAGGGCTGCCGAGCAGCTTGGTCTACCAACCTTGATCCTGATGGAGAACGCCGGACGCGGCGCGGCCGCATGGCTGGTCGAGCTGGCCGCTGGAGTGAGGTCCGAGTCAGCGGCTCGGCCATTTTCCGCTCCGCCATCAACTGAGATTGAACTACCTCCCGCGGCTGCATTGCCACGAGTCTTGATCCTGAGCGGGCCGGGTAACAACGGCGGGGACGGGGGCGTGGTCGCTCGACACTTGGACGCCTGGGGGTTTGCGGTCCGGATTGTCTGGTTCGCGAACCGCGAGCAGTTACGCGGTGATGCCAAGACTCAGTGGATGATCCTTGAGCGCTCCGGAGTCGATCAGACGGCCTGGTTTCACTCTCAGGACGATGATCCTCGGCCAGCCGAGCTGGATTCCCTGATTGCGGATGCCGACTGGTTGGTCGATGGGCTGCTCGGCACCGGGCTGACCCGACCCGTGGAAGGAGCGCTGCGGACAGTTATTGAGGCCATGAACAGATCGAACAAACCGATCCTGGCTCTGGACGTTCCCTCGGGGCTGGATGCCGACACGGGCATGCCGCTGGGCACTGCCATCCGCGCCCGCGCGACGGCCACGTTCGCCGCTCCCAAGCTCGGGTTTGCCGGTGCTGGTGCCGTTGCTTTCACGGGCGAGGTTGCCGTTATCGACATCGGCCTGCCGCGCGCGTTACTCAAGCAATTCCTGGCGTAAGGTCAAACCATTACCAGCTCGATCTTCTCGCTTGGGTCAGGCCGATTCGCCGACCCCGCAGCGCCCTGGAAATCTACAGTTTTGGAGGGGCCAAAGGCTTGGCCTCAGTCATGTTGCGTTTCTTACGTTGGGCAGCTTCGACATTATTATTATTGCGTTGGGGAGGAGGCATGTGGGTCTCGACCCACTTGAAGCCGAACGGATCTTTGAGCTCCCGCTGCGCGAGCAGGGCCCAGGGAGTGCCCGGATGTTCCTGGATGACGCGATGCAGCAGCCTGTCGGCATCACGGGCGGCCGCAGCCGCTTTTTCACTGTACTGGATGGCCGTGTCGGGCACGAGTCTCCAGGCATTGGCCTTGGGATTCTTGAACTTCGGAGGGTCTTTCTTGAACCGGGCGCACGCCCAGTTATATTCGTAGCAACGGACCTTCATGGCCAGCAGTCGGCCGCGGACCAAGTCGAAGTGCGCCTGCCAACGCCGGGAGGTCTCGCGGTCCCGGAGCTTGGCAGCCGCGGTAATCGGCCCAAGTGCCTCGTCAACCGTATACGCAGTCCGCTCGGCCTTGGCTTGGTTGGTAGCCATGACCTCCTTGAATTCAGGGCTCTCAACCGCGGGGAAGACCAAAGTCGGCATTCCCGGCAACCGTTGCTGGGTGATCTGCGCGGCGTTGATGACCGCCTGGCGGAGGGGCGACCTGGCGATCACTGCCTCGTACTGGTCGCGCCGGACCCAGTCGGGCTTGTACTCCTTCATCCGGGCCGGATCGAACCCCATCCGCCGCCCGGTGAACCGGGTCACGAAGTAGATTCCACCGGTCGCGCTGGCCAGGCGGCTCAAAGCGTAGGGACCAAACCCCGCCTCGAGGATATCGAACTGGGGACCGTCGTACCAGAACGGCAGCCGGATCTGTTCAAGTATCGCGCTTTCCGGTCCCTGGTGGACGGAAACGTGGTGCCAAACTCGCTTGGTCTTGGGATCGACATAATCCATATATCCCTCGACCCGGCCAAAGAGCGACTGCGAGCCCAGCACGTAAACCGGAACCTTGTTCCGCTGGGCCAGTTCGATCGATTCCTCAAGCCGGTTCTCGTCGTCGCCGACCTCATCGGTGACCACGATGATCATCGGGTGGTAGACTTGCCCCGCCGAATCTTTGTAGCGGCCCCAGCGGCGGAGGATCTCCGCAACGGTTGTAAAGGTGGACTCGACGCCTGTCTCATCAGTGGGTACTTCTCCTATCGCGTCGAGGATCTCCGACAGCTCGGCGGTGGGCTTGGGTGTCATCGCCTTGCGGTCCTCGCCGAAGGCGACCACCAGGGTCAAGAGCCCCTTGTCGGCCGAGAGGTGGTTCTCGTCGAGCTGGGTGATATGGGTGTAGACTGTCTCGATGTGCTTACTCAGCCGCTGTCGCTCGGCTTGCAAGCTGCCGGAGGCGTCAAACGCCCAGACGACCAGGGTTCGCCCTTGCTCCAGCCGGTGGAGGATCTCGACGGCGATGCGGTCTACCGCTCCTTCGACACCCCCAACATGCACTGCTCCGTTCCCCTTGATCGACACGGCCTGGCCCAACATTGTTGCGGTAGGCAAGACAATCTCTGTAGCCCGGCGGACGTCGAGTCGGGCAAGCTTCGGGGAAACGGTGCCTGTCGCCTGCGTCGGGTCTGCGGTCACCGGAATGACACTCGCCCAGCTTGGTACCGAGGTGATCGTCGTCGCCAGGTTCGGCGCGAACGACCCCGCCGTGGGCGTCATCGACGGCGGCTCGGCGCTCTGGTCCAGATCTTGAAAGGTGGATTCCGAGGCGCTCAGTGCACTGTCCAGAACCTGGCTGCGAAACTCGCGCTGTACCACCTGGTGCACACGATGACCAGCCAGTGCAAGAAGCACCAGAAAGAGGGCGTGGACCGTGAGACTGACCATGTAGGCCGGAACCTCAAGGTCCAGCCGGTTTCCCAGCAAGGTTCCCAACCAAGGCGCCCGCGTCTCGAGTTTTCGCAACAGGTTGGCCAGCACGATTCGACGCTCCCGGATCGCGAGCCGTCCTGATTCCTGGATCTCGGTGGGGACTGTGCGAAGACCGCCAGGGCCCCTCAGTGCTCAGCCGATCCATCTTTTCTAAGATAAAAGCCCGCAAGCGTGACACCCGTGTTGGCAATCCCAACCTTTCGTGAATCCATCAATACAATCGTAGCCGACCGTAAGTTGCACGACAACTTACTTGGTTGAAAAGCTTCGGTGCGCCCCCTGCTCCGCTTCGGGAGGGAGCAGCTCGATGGAGGAGTAGCGCGTTGATTCCTGAGGCAGTGACCCCGTAAACTGCGTCGAGTTCCATCACCAGAATCTACCCTTGGAGCTCCTGGCAAAAGCCTTACACCGACGAACCCTCCGTGTGGTTCCACGACATCTTCCATCCGGACGGCTGGCCATACAGTTCCACTGAGGTCGAGTACATCCGCGCCGTGACAGGGACGCGGAAGTAGGGTCGAATTACTGACCACGAGATTCCCGGCAGCAGGGTGATCACCGCGACTTCTGGTATCGTGGCCGGCATCATGACCCACGAGATCTGCCCCCTGGTACTCGACGATCTGAGCGCTGTTGGCCGCTTTCTGAGAGCTGGGTTTCACGCGGCGCCGGATGCCGACTTCGCGGCACCCGAGGTGCTGCGGTGGAAGTATCTCGAGCCGCGCGGCGAGGATGATGAAGCGCCCCGCAGCTATCTAGCGCGCGAAGAGGGAGGTCATGTCATTGGCCACGAGGGGATTTGCCGCACCGCGTTCGAGGGGGACGCCATCCCCAGCGGACGCATCGCGACTCTGCATATGATCGACTGGCTAGGTTCGGCCGAGCATCGCTCGGTCGGCGCCAGCTTGATGCGCAGGGCTCATCAGAGTGTGCCGACCCAGTTTGTCCTGGGGGGAACCGAAGCAGCGCGGAGAGTTCTCAAAGGTCGGGGGTATGCAGCCAGGGATCCGATTCGGGTCGAAGTTTCCGATAAGCCACAGAGCGCCCCTTTATTTCAACGTTCCTTGATAAGCGAGTCGATTTATTTAAACGAGAATTGATCCCGTCTTACATGTGACGTATCGTGCATTCCTGGTGCAGGCTCCACTCGACTCATGGTCCGATCTGATCTTCGATGACGAGGGCCGGGAGCGAGGGGTTGTCCCGCCCGGAAAGGCTCTTGTTCATGCGAAGACGTTTCCGACTCCTTGGCCTGCCACGCCTTGGTCTGGCACTGGGTCTCCTGGCGCTTCTGACGAGTGAGGTCAAGGCCGACCTCTCCGTCAATGGCCTCGGCCTGTACGATGGGGCAAATGCGCCGATCGTCGTCGAGATCAAGTTTACCGGCAACAGCGGAGTCTGGGTTTATGGCGACGCCCAGACGGCCACGAACTGGACATTCCCGAATGGCTCTCACATCCCTCTGTATTGCATCGACTTGACGCACGAGAACGCCGTGGGAGATAGCTACGCGTTGAACCCCTGGTCGAGCCCGAGCTTCTTGACATCCAGCTATCCCGACGCCGCCAATCGAATCGCCTGGGCCATCGAGAATGGCGGTCTCTCCGTCCTCGGCACGGCTGCCACTCAATTGCTCATCTGGTCGATTACCGACAATATCGACAACGGCTTCAGCGTGATCAATTGGAATGGCAACAAAGCCCTGCAGACGACCTACAATAAAATGGTCAGCGAGCTGAATAGTCCCAGTTCGGGATACAACAAGAACGATAACTACCTGCCCGGAGTGGAATTCATGAGCGCGGTCCGTGATCCCACCAACACGACGTTGTACCAGAACCTCGCTGTTGCGGATCCCGCACCCGAGCCCTCGACCCTGGCGATCGCCACCCTGAGCGCGTTGGCATTGATTGGATACGGATGGCGTAGGCGAGCGCGATACCAGGTCTGAGCCCGTCGCGGCGGGCGCGGGTCTCCCATCCTCTGGCTCCCCGGATGCTCTCGCTCTCATGAAGAGTCGCCTGGTCGTAAGCGCCCAGGTTCGCTGTTGAAAAGAGGCGAGATGGCGTAGAATAAGTGACGTGGGATCGTCAGAAATTCGTCGCGCTGCCGGGTGAAATGCTAAAAGGGAAACACACCATGGGACGAGCCATGGGGAACTGGACGACCGGACTGCTCATCCTCGCAGCGATGTCCTGGGCCACAGCTATCCGCGCCGCGGAGCCGCCGCAGGCCGCGGAGTCGCCGCAGGAGGTAGTCCTCAAGAAGAACGGACTGAAGGCCCTGGGCCCGATTTACGTCCTCGAGGCCGAGTCGGACGTGAAGAAGAAAGTGAGCGAGGTCAAGCTGTTGTCGAAACAATGGAATCATGCCCGGCTCCAGCAGCAGTCGATCCTCAGCGTCAAGGATCACCAGGCATTGATCCAGGGGCTGACAGGTCAGGTCACACAGCTCCGGGCCGAGATCAACGTCGTGAACCAGCAGATGAATCGCTTGCCCCGCTATCGCGGCCGCCTGGCCAACAATTACGCCCAGGAGGCGTACGCGGAGCTGCTAGCCACCCGGAACCAACTGAATTTCACTCTGAATCAGCAAAACGCGCTGCTGGGCCAGGTCAGGAGCCAGCCGCCGGATCCCAAGTTGAAGCAGAAGATCGACGACGAAGTTCAGGCCCGGCACGATGAGTATCTGCAAGCCGTTCACGACCTGTCCCAGCTCGTCACCACGGCCAAAGACAAATACGCGGCGCTGGCCAAGAACGATGAGGTCGCGAAGGCTCTCGCCGGTCTCGATCCGGCGATCAAACCCAGGCCCCGGCTCGGCCCGTCGCACGAATTCCACGAGAACGTCAAGTTCGCGGAACGACTCGAGAAGGAGGCCACACTGTCTTCTGCGGAACCAAAGGCCAAGGCGACCACCAAGTCAAGACGCGGCGCGAATTCGTTACGGACCGCACCGGACTCCTGAGAGGAGGCGACACGCCGCTTCCCCACCGGAACACTACCCCTACGCCACCCCCGGCGGGTCGGGCATTGTCAGCCCACACAGCCCGTACCGACGCCGACGCCCGCACCCACGGCGTTGGCCGGGATTTGCCTGGTTTGATCAGTTCACCACGTTGATCGGCAGGCCGGCGAGGAAGGCGGACACGTTGGCTACGGTTGCATCCATGAGGCGCCCTCGCGCTTCCACGGTGGCCCAGGCGATGTGCGGAGTGATCAGGCAGTTCTTCGCTCCCAGGAGCGAATTGTCGGGCTCGATCGGCTCGCGCGAGACCACGTCCACGGCGGCGCTGGCCAGCTTGCCGGATTTCAGCGCTTCGGCCAGGTCCTTCTCGACGACAAATCCTCCGCGCGCCGTGTTGATCAACATCTGGCAGCGCAGGTTGCCCTGGCCGACCGGCTCGACCTGAAGAAACCTGGGAAGCGTGACCATTGCGGAATCCTCGCGAGGACGACCGGACCTTCAGAAAAAGAGCACGCGGAACTTGAGCGCGCCATAGAGTCGCCAGAAGACCGACAGGGGCGGGATCAGCGCGGATGTCACGATCATCTCGATGATGTGCCCGAGAGCACGGGAGGTTTGCTCGAGCCGGCGCCGGCAGAACCGGGCCGTGAGCAGGACCCACGCGGCCAGGGCAATCGTGAGCATGCGCGGCTGGCCACCAGCCCACATACCCAGGGCCAGGCCCAGCGCGATCAGGATGGCGTAGTACTCCCACGGGGGCCAGGGGCGGATCCGCTGGCGATACAACCGCGGGTGCTTCTTGTAAAGCAAGGCATTGAAAAGGCTTTTCCGCTGCTGGTTGAGGCTGACGCCCCAGCAAGCGGCCCGCACGGGGTGCACGACGAGCGCGGATGGAACCCGGTCGATCTGTCCGCCATGGCGCAGCAGGGTGAAGTGCAGGTCGCTATCCTCGCGCCAGGCCGCCGAGAATCGCTCGTCGAAACCGCCGACTTGCTCGAGAATGTCGCGACGGACGAAGCAGTTCGCCGTGACGAATTCTCCCCCTTCGAGCCCGGCGGCGTCGCGCTCGTAGTCGGTCGGAGCTTCCGGAAGCGGGACGACGACCCGGCCAGTGACGGCCGTCACTCCTGCCGTGAAGGCGTGCACTCCTGCCTTCAGCCAACCGGGGTCGGGGATGCAGTCGTCGTCGGTGAAGGCAATGATCGAGCCGCGGGCCCTCCGCCAGCCAACGTTGCGGGCCGCGGCCGGACCGTGAGCCGGCTGAACCGGCAGATAGCGCACCGGCGGCCCGGCCCGTCTGGCCCAGTCTTCGACTTGCCGCCGGGTTTCCGCGCTGGCCGCGTCGTCGGCGATCAGGATCTCATAGTCCGCCGGATCCAGATCTTGAGCCGCCAGAGCCGCGAGGCAGCGATCGAGTAGGCCGGCCCTTCGATAGGTGGGAACCACGACCGATACGCGCATCGTCATGCCTCCCGGGGTTGCTTCTGCACCAGGAACGAGCCGACGGCCAGCGCGTCCAGCGGCGACGTCCAGAACGATTCCACCGCGTCCCGCGGAGTGCAGACAATGGGCTCGCCGCGCGTGTTGAACGAGGTGTTGACCAGAACCGGCACGCCGGTCCGCTCGTGAAACGTGCGCAGCAGGTCGTAATAACGCGCATTCTGGGAACGGTTGATGGTCTGGATCCGGGCGGTACCGTCCACGTGACGGACCGCGGGGATCCTGTCGGCCTTTTCTGGCCGGACGTCGTGAACGAAGAGCATGAACGGCGAGACCCCGGCATCGACGAACCATTTGGCCGCCTCCTCTTCAAGCACGACGGGGGCAACCGGACGGAAGTCCTCCCGGTCCTTGATGTCGTTGAGCCGGGCCTGCATCTCGGCGTGGATCGGCGAGGCGAGGATGGACCGCGCCCCCAACGCGCGCGGTCCAAATTCCATCCGGCCCTGGAACCAGCCGATGACCTGGTCCCGTACCAGCAGGGTCGCGACCTCGGCGGCGACATCGGACATCCGCCGGTAGGGAAGCTTGGACCAGCGGAGAAATGCCTCGATCAGACAAGGAGGTTGGATCGTGTACTGCCCGCTCTCCCCGACCTGGACAACCTCACGAAATCCGGCAAGGAACGCGGGCTTGCCGTAGGAGGCCAGCGCCATCACCTTGTATTCATCGGACGAGTGGAGGAACCCGAGATAGCTCGTGACCTGCTCGTAGAGGATCCCCAGCGAGTGCGGCATATTCACCTGACCCAGCCAGGCGATCTGGTTGCCGTCGCCCAGGCCGTAAGCCGTGGTGGCCTGCTCACCCCGGCCGTCGAGAGTCAGGATGGCGGCGTGGTCGAACGGTGAGGCATGAAAGGCGCTGGCCGCGTGCGCCAGGTGGTGCGCGACGAAGTGCCACTGGTAGGGGCCGTCGGGGCGAGCTCCGCGGAACCGGGCGCGCAGGTGATGGGGCGCCCCGTCGGCCAGTTGCCGGGGCGCATTGACGATCGATGAGAGAAAAAGCGGGTCCCAGGCGGCTTCCCATTCCGACGGAACCGGATGAGCGCTTGGCTCCAGGGGAAGAGTGATCGTCGTGGCGCCTCGGTGCTGGCCGCCGAGCAGGTGGGGGTCGTACGAATAGGCCACATGGTCGACGTCTACCAGGTCGATTCCCGCCTCTCTCAGGCAGTAGTCGATCGCATGATAGGGCAGCTCCCAGGTGGAGAAAGGGACGGGGCGCTTGGCGTGCTTCTCGTGTGTGAAGCGTTCCTCCTCGGCGGCGGCGACGACCGTTCCATCACGGATCAGGCAGGCCGATGAATCATGATAGACTGCGTTGATCCCCAGCGTGTGCATTGCGAGAGCTCCTGAATCAGACGGTCAACCCACTTTCCGATGCGTCGCCGACCTGTATCTGTGGGTGGGAACATGGACCACCCCGTAGCCTCCCCATCTCAGTCAGGAGGGACCAGACGGCCTCCACGACCGCTTCGGGTGGTACGAGCGCCAGGCAATGGTGGTGTCCCTCGGGGCAGACGCTCTTGTAGCAGTACTTGCAGGGAACGTCGTGGTTGAGCACCCGATTGGGCACTCCCCACGGGGTGCGCTGGGGATTGGTCAAGGCGTAGAGATCGACGATGGGCGTCCCGACAGCGGCAGCAATATGGACCGGCCCCGTGTTGTTCGCGATCAAGAGCGGAGCCATGGCAAGGAGCGCCGCGAGCTCGCCCAGGTCAAGCACACCGGCAAGCGAGAACGAATGGACGCCCATCGCGGTTTGGATCTGCTCCACCTCGGAGCGTTCGGCGAAACTACGGTGAGGACCACCTGCATGTCCACGTCGAGAACGAGCCGGCGCGCGGCCAGGGCAAACTGTTCCGGAGGATAGCGGCGAGAGGGAGCCGTGGCACCCGGATGGATCACGACCCAGGCAGAGCGCGGGTCGACGCCCAGCCTTTGAAGCCGGCCCAGCACACGCATGCGCGCG
>JAFAHT010000179.1 GCA_019237095.1 Planctomycetaceae bacterium | reverse complement strand
GAAGGAGTTGGCGGCAAGCCCGGATATCCGCTGGGCACCTTAAGGCTTTATAATCTAAGAGTCGGAGCGAAATACCCGGTAGATCCCTGATGGTTCGGGGGCCTTCCGGCTACGAAGACGTCAACAGCCTGGGACATTAAAGAAATCTTGCAGGAGTTCACCATGAACCGACAGATCGGACTGGGAATTGCGCTGAGCTTGTCGCTGGCGATCACCGCCTGGGGATGCAACGGCGACCAGATCGAATCCGGCGTCAAAACGACCGGGACCAAACTCGAGAAAGCCGGCGGAGCCATCGAGTCGGGCACCAAGAGCCTGGGTGAGAAGATCAAGGAAACGGGTACCGGCTCGAAACTCGAAGGCGCCGCGTCGACGACTGGTGCGGTGATCGAGAAGGGTGGAGAGAAGACGCGCGAGGTGCTCGACAAGACGGGCGAGAAACTCAAGGAGGTCGCGCCCGCGGCGGGCAAGGCCGTGGACAAGGCCGGCGAGAAGCTCCAAGAGCTGAAGGACAAGGCCGGGCCGGAGCTCAAAGATCTCAAGGAGAAGGCCGGCGAGAAGCTCAAGGAGCTGGAAGACAAGGCGAAAGACATCATCAACAAGGAAACCGGCAAGAATTGACTGACCTGGCACAGCGAATGTCGCGCCGGAAACCGTTTGGCGGGTGCGGTCGTTCGCTGCCATTTGACCTGGGGCGATCCGCGTCGACCGCCCTTGCCGCTTGCAGCCCGGTCGCAGCGTCCGGGCTCGCCGGGCCCCGAAGCTCATCAGCTCTTGACGGATGGTGCAACAGATCTCGAACCGGCTCTTTGGCCTACCCAGCATCGAGCCCACCGTCTTTCACCGCGCCGGGTCCTGAGCGCCGGTCGAGTCAGAAGCAAGGGAAGTCGCTCAATACGCATCGGCGCTGATGACTTCCCGGCCGTAGCGCGTGGTCAGGGCGTACCAGGTGGCTTTGTCGATCGTCGAGCGGAGCGGATGGACCGAGCCGTCGCAGAAGACGAAATGGGTCTGGCTTGCATGGAACGAGCCGGGGAAGACCATCGGCAAGAAGGGATCGTTGGTGACGAAGTAAGGCGACGGTCCCACGTCAAATTGGCTGCCCGCGTAGCCGCCGACGTTCCAGCCCTGAGAATCGCGCTTCTCGCCGACCATGAGGGTGTTGGCCATGCCGTCGCGGATGTCTTGTGCACGGATACAGGTGGTTGACCCCAAAATGCTCACGGCCTTGACGGTCATCATCACGCCGAGGTACGCCCCCTGGGAGGTTTTGCTCTCGGTGGTCGTGTAATCGCTGCCCAGCGTGTTCTGGCTACCGCCCCAGTTCGCGGCTTAATTGCATTTCGCAAAGGACGAACCGGCCGGATAGGTGGTTCCGCCGAACTGCTGGATCTGAGCCGACGGCAGGTTGTCGGTCGAAAGCGGCGTTTCCGGACAGAGGAAGGTGGAGATGAAGGGCCGGTCGCGACGTTATTTGCGAAGACCGAGGAAGAGCCGGGGTCACGAGCCGACAAGCGCTGATGACGCTCCGCCGTGGGGTGGTCGCCGGATGGATCTTGGTCCCGCGAACTCGGCCAGCCGCACGGGCTGTCGTTTCGGTCCCCAGGAGCCGACCTCTGGCTCGAAGACTCCAGCGCACGGGGTCTGGCAGCTTGGGCACGTCCCCTGAGGGGTCAGGTTCCAGGCGGTCAGCCGATACCAGTCGCGGCCGATCAAGAGCTGACCGCATTGGTGGCAGCGGGTGCTATCAGCCTCGGGATCGTGAACGTTACCCACGTAGGCGTACCGCACGCCGTTGCACAGGGCGATGTCCCGAGCGCGGCGCAGAGTCGAAGGAGGCGTCCGCGGGCGGTCGAGCATCCGGTGATCAGGATGAAACGCGGAGAAATGGAGCGGGACGTCCGGCCCGAGCTTCTCGACCACCCATTGCGTCAACTCGTTGAGCTCGGCGTCCGAGTCGTTCTCGCCGGGAATCAACAGAGTCGTCAGCTCGAACCAGACCGAAGTTTCGTGCTTGAGGTACTGCAGAGTCTCGAGCACCGGCGCGAGCGAGCCCGCGCAGACCTCGCGGTAGAATCGCTGGGAGAAGGCTTTGAGGTCGACGTTGGCGGCGTCCATGAACCGATAGAACTCGGCCCGCGGTTCGGCACAAACCTCGCCGGCGGTGACCGCCACTGTCTTGATCCCCTGTTCGCGGCACGCCCGCGCCACGTCGATCGCGTATTCGTGGAAGATCACCGGGTCGTTGTACGTGAACGCGACGCTCCGGCAGCCAAGTTGCCTGGCGGCCGAGGCGATGGCCTCCGGGCTGGCCGCGTCGGCCAGGGTGTCCAGCTCGCGCGATTTGGAGATATCCCAGTTCTGGCAGAATTTACAGCCGAGGTTGCATCCCGCCGTGCCGAACGAAAGGACCGGAGTGCCTGGCAAGAAATGGGAGAGCGGCTTCTTCTCGATCGGGTCGACGCAGAAACCGCTCGACCGGCCGTAGGTCGTGAGCACGACCTGGCCCCCCTCGCAGGCCCTGACGAAGCAGAACCCGCGCTGGCCTTCGTGTAGCTTGCAAAAGCGCGGGCAAAGATCACACTGCACCCGGCCATCATCCAGCCGGTGCCAGTACTTCGTCGGAACAGTCGATTCAATCAATCCAGAAGTGCCGCTCATGATACCCCATCTGTCATTCTATCAAGTCAGGTCTGAGGAATGTAGAGTAGAATAAAGACTCAGTCGCCGTCACCCTGTGTTCCCGGCACTCGGTTCGAGGGGTGCCCGCCATGAAGGTCCGTCCGCCTGCCGTCGCGGGTCGTTTTTATCCAGCGGACCCGGATCGGCTGCGCGAGCAAGTGGTCGAACTCCTGGCCGCCGCCAGCATCGCGGTGCCAGGCCGGCCCAAAGCCTTGATCGTGCCGCACGCCGGTTATGTCTACTCCGGACCGATCGCGGCATCGGGTTACGCCTGGATGGTCCCCTGGTCGGACCAGGTCGAGCGAGTTGTCTTGCTGGGTACCTGCCATACGCCAGGAGTCAGCGGCCTGGCGTCCACCAGCGCCGAGGAGTTCCTGACCCCGCTGGGACACGTCCCGGTGGATCGCGCCGCGGTCGAGGAGTCGCTTCGATTCTCCCAGGTGCACCTCGACGACGAGGCACACGATCGCGACCATGCGCTCGAGGTCCAGCTTCCCTTCCTCCAGGTCGTGCTCGGCTCCTTCGCCATCGTTCCATTCCTGGTTGGCAGGGCCGACGCCAAGACGGTGGCCGAGATCCTGGAACCGCTCTGGGACGGCGATCGGACTTTGATCGTCGTCAGCTCCGACCTGAGCCACCAGCATCCTTACGAGGAAGCGCGCAGGCTGGACCAGGCGACCGCGGAGGCCATCGAGCAACTCCATGGCGAGGCCCTTGGCCCGAGATCCGCCTGCGGGCGGAATGCGATTGTGGGACTGTTGCACATCGCCAGGCGACACGGCCTGAACTGCCGGACCGTCGATCTCCGCTCCTCCGGCGACACCGCCGGCCCGCGGCAGGGCGTGGTCGGCTACGGATCCTGGGTCTTCCTTCCCCCGGCGGATTAGCCGCCGAGCTTATCCCAGCTTGCCGCAAGACCGCAACGAATGTGAAGGTCCTGTGAAGATTGGCTTTGTTCGCTGCCCGGCGACAACCGCCAAACGTACGCAAATCCATTTCTGATAAAGCCTTATATCCCTGAGATTTTGGCTTTGTTCAGTCGCTTTTCAACCCTCGTGGGTCCACCGGTCTGGCATGGCGGTTTCCGATTTTGCGAGTCGTGCCGGGTCTGACACCTGTCGCCGATGGTGCTGCGTTTGCGTCCGAAAGGAGCCGACCTACCACGTCTTAGGGACTCGAAAGCGTTTGAGTCCGGCCAGCACGTTCGATATAATTCACGCTACGATCGGCTGGCGATTCTCTAGCGGTGCTTAGTACTACTCCGTTAGATCTTCTTGACGGAATCGCGTGCATGGATGATGTTTGTTTCTGCAAACGCCTTGTTTTCAAGGCCTTGCGCGAAGTCGCATGAATGCAGCCGTCATCATCCCGCAATTCCGCCGATGCCATAAGTGCTTTTTTACCAGGCTCTTAAAACATTTAACGGAGTAGTACTAGATCCGTCGGCCGGATGGAACCTCGGCGAACAGGCGGCTCTGCGGGGTCTGGTCCGGTTTTCAGTTTTCAGGAGCCGCTGGCGAATGGCCTCGATCTCTGCGGACGGGGGGCTGACTAGTGGGTGTGATCATTCGAACAGGTCGGAGTGCGAACCGGTGCGGCCGAGTTGTAACGTCACGTCGTCCTTCCTGTAGATCAGGACCCAGTCGGGCTCGACGTGGCAGTCTCGCCAACCTTTCCACTCCCCACCCAGGGGATGGTCTTTATGCTTCGGAGCGACCGGCTGG
>JAFAHT010000430.1 GCA_019237095.1 Planctomycetaceae bacterium | reverse complement strand
CCTGCATGGGACCGGCAGGCACCGTCCACTGCTCGGTTCCCGATTGGGGCAAGTTCGCCGCCCTGCATCTGCGCGGCGCCGAGGGCAAGGCTCGCCTGCTCAAACCGGCGACGTTCCGGACCCTGCACACTCCGCCGCCGGGCAGTGACTATGCCGGCGGCTGGACGGTCGTCGAACGATCCTGGGCGGGTGGACAGACACTGAGCCATAACGGAAGCAACACCTACTGGTACGCATCGATCTGGATCATTCCGGCCCTCGACTTTGCGACCCTCGTCGCGACCAACCAGGCGGGAAGCGCCGCCGAGGCTGCATGTGAGGACGCGACCCGGGAACTGATCAGCTATGCCACGGATCTGCGGGGCTCAAGAGGAACTCGGCGCTAGAGGAGTGCCGCCCTTCGACTCATGTGAGAGAATAGTCCTGTCCGAGATCGTGGCATACCGTGGTGCTCACGGCAGCTCCCCCGCTCGGTGTATTCTGGGTACGACCTGATCATCATGGCTCCGGGCGACGTGAACATCGAAGCCGTGCCGCCGCCGCATAAGGCTGGGCGGGTCGAGGATCCGCGGGTCTATCTCGCGGCCGAGCGTACGTTTCTGGCCTGGGTTCGGACCTCGCTGGCACTGATGGGTTTTGGGTTCCTGATCGCCCGGTTCGGCCTTCTGATCCGCGAGACCGAGGCTGTGGTTCAGATGCCGGAACATTCGCATCGGCCGACGATTTCACCCTGGCTGGGGTTCACCATGATCTGTTTCGGGGTGGTCGTCTGCCTGGTCTCCGCCTTGCGCTACCGCGCGTACATCCAGGCACTGGAAGCCGGCGTGGCCAACCAGTCCGTGAGTACGAGAACCCCCTTGGTCATGGCCGCGATCCTGGTGCTCGTCGGCCTGGTGATGGCGGTTCAGATACTCACACTGTGATTCGCTCTCCATGGACATGTCAATGGACATATGGAATTCGCGACGCGGGTCGCGCATAATACCGCTCCAAGTCTACATCCCTTTGTGCAGGGACCGTACGAGGCCGAGTCATGACCGCGACAACGACGACTTCCAACATCCCTGTTGAAGAGACCGAAGCCTTTGCCACGCTGGTGGGACGGATTGGCCGGAATGCCTCCAAGATCCCCGCCGAGATCCTGGCGCGGCACGTGCTGGATACCGTGCCTGCCCAGGAGTGGCCGGTGCGGGTCGAGGCCATGGATGCCCTCTTGCGCCGGCTTGAGTCAGGCCGCAAGGACGAGCTGCGGATCGAGAGCCGGCCAGAGGCAGGCAAAGTGCTGGGACTCTACGCGACCCGGAGACGGGGCTCGGAGGCACGTCCCTATCGCACCATCGTTTCGGGCGTCGATCCTCTCAAGGGGCGGTGCGATTGTCCGGACTACCTGAGAAACTCGCTTGGCCTTTGCAAGCACATCCTGGTCGTCCTCGAACACTTGCACGGGCGGCCAGGGCTACTTAACCGGGCGACGAAGGAGCAGCAACGACTGTCGGAGACGACCTTCACCGGACCGGTCTGGGACCCGGTTCGTCCCTTGCTCGGCCTGGGCGACTGGCTCGAGCGGGTGGCCTGGATTGGTGGCAACGGGATGAAGGGGCAGGGTACGCGGGCATTGCAAGCGCTGACGTGGTTCCGACCCGATCGGAATGGGACCTGGTCGCTCAAGAAGACCTATCGCGATGATCCGGTGCGTCGCCTCGAGCTGGTCGAATCCTTGCTCAAGGTCGTTCCCGCCCGCTCGAACGGCTTACGGCACGATCCGGCCCTCCGCGCCCTGCTCGTCCACGAGCGCGAAAAGCTCAAGCGATCGGTCGAGAAGACTCTCTGGCCGTCCGAGCAGAAAGCCGTGATGAAGGGACTGAAGTGCCCGCTGTACCCCTTCCAGCGCGACGGCGTCAAACGGTTCCTCGAGACGGGTCAACTCTTGCTGGCCGACGATATGGGGCTAGGTAAGACCGCCCAGGCGATCGCCTGCTGCGATATCCTCTGGCGCACCGGCAGGGTCCGCCGCGGCTTGATCATTGCGCCGGCGTCGCTCAAGCCCCAATGGGCCCGCGAGTGGGCCCATTTTTCCGACCTGCCGATCCAGGTCATCGACGGCTCACCCGGCGAGCGGCAGAATGTCTACGCCTCGTCCAAGGAGGGTTTGTTGATCATCAATTACGAGCAATTGCTCCGCGACCTCGAGACCGTTCGCAAATGGAATCCCGACCTGGTCGTGCTCGACGAAGCCCAGCGGATCAAGAACTGGGCGACCAAGACGGCGCTCTCGGTCAAGAGGCTCAATCCTCCATACCGCCTGGTGCTCACCGGCACGCCGATGGAGAACCGGATCGAGGAGCTGGCCTCCATTGTCGAATGGGTCGATGAGATGGCCCTTGAACCCAAGTGGCGGCTTCCCGCCCTGCACGCGATGCGATCCGACGGACGACGAGAAATCACCGGCGTGCGGAACCTGGACACACTCCGCCAGCGGCTTCAGCCCTGCATGGTCCGGCGGATTCGCCAGGAGGTGCTCGACCAGCTCCCACCGCGCACCGACATCCGCGTGCCGATCGAGATGACACCGGCCCAGATCGAGGAGCACGACGCCCTGATCCAGCCGATCGCTGCGCTCATGCGGATCGCCGAGGTTCGCCCTCTGACCCAGGCCGAGTTCCTCCGCCTGATGAGCCTGCTGACCACCCAGCGGATCATCTCCAACGGCCTGGCCCAGCTTCAATTCGAACACGTCTGGCCATCGGTCCGCGGCTGTGCTCCCGACGAGAGCGTGCTCAGGGGCCTTTCCGCGCCCAAGCTCCTGGAGTTGCGCCAGCTGGTGCGCCAGGTCGTGATCGACCAGGGGCGCAAGATCGTCATCTTTAGCCAGTGGCGGCGGATGCTTCACCTGGCCCACTGGGCGGTGTCCGACATCCTGGCCGAGCGCAAGCTGCGCGCCGGGTTCTTCACCGGCGCCGAGAAGCAGCGGCGACGGACGCAGAACATCGTCGAGTTCCATGACGACCCCGAGTTTTCCATCCTGTTCGCCAGCGACGCCGGGGGCGTTGGGCTGAACCTGCAACGCGCCGCCAACTGCGTGATCAACCTGGAGCTCCCCTGGAACCCGGCCGTCCTCGAACAGCGGATCGGCCGCATCTACCGGCTGGGGCAGAAGCAGCCCATCGACGTCTACAATCTCGTTTGCGAGCAGGGAATTGAGTCGCGGATCGCCGACCTCGTGGGCAACAAGCAGGCGTTCTTCAAGGGCCTCTTCGACGGCGACAGCGATACCGTGAAGTTCGACCAGTCCGGGTCGTTTCTTTCCCGCGTCAGGAAGCTCTACGATCCCGCCACTCTGGCCGCGGCCGCAGCCGTGAGCGGAAGCGAAGACATCGAACAGACCGACCTTGCCGACGTCGGACTGGATGACGAGGTGGCTGACCCCTTCGAGGAACTGATCGAGGCCGGTGACGAGGCGCAGGACCAGGTGGAACCTTCGGCCGACTCCTGCGCCGAATCGCCCCCTGTCCCCGCGATTGCTCCCGCGGACACCGCCGCGGAACGATCTCTAACCGAGCCTCTGCCAGCCGAGAGCGAGCCCAGAGCGCTACCCAGCATGGGCGAGGTCCGCCAGCTTTTCTCACAGCTTCAAGTCCGCCGCGAGCAGAACGGCCGCGTGGTGATCGAAGCTCCCGCCGAAGCCGCCTCGACCCTGAGCGCCCTCTTCGAGGGCATGGCCGCCCTGCTTCAGGCCGCGTCGCGACCCGGAGATTGAGACCTGGTCCGGTGGATCCCTGGAACTACTGAATACCGAATGCTGTCCCCGGATCCCTTACGAACAATTATCGAGCTTCATGAGGTGCCTCGTTGTGCTGGAAGAACCCCTTCGCCTCGTCGACCGTGCCGAAGACGTCCCAGTAGTCGTCCATCTGCATCATGGCGAGGTATTTCTCGACATCGCGGCTGGGGTGGGCCAGCACGGCCTCGCCTCCGGCGCTGCGGATCTCTCGGGTGATCGTCATGAGGACGCCGAGAAAGCTGGACCCAGTTTCCTTGACTCCGGCCAGCTCGATGACGTAATTGCGAATTCCTTGATCGAGCATGTCGCGGACGTCGCGGGCGGCATCGACGTATCTTGGGTCGTTCATCAGCCGTGCGAAGTTGCTGAGGATTGCGACGTTCCCGTCCACGCGAATGTTCATGGCCATGAGGATTCTCCTCGTTGTCGTGGTTTCCGCCGGATCGCTGGACCGGCGGGCGCCTCGCCGAGCCTCACCGCCGCTTGACTGCGTATCCGTACTGGATCGGCCAGAGGGGCGGCTCGCCGAGCTGCTGCTGTGCCTTGATGACCCAGTAAGGCTCGCGAAGCAGCTCGCGGCCCAGGAGCACCAGGTCTGCCTCGCCGCCGTTGATGAT
>JAFAHT010000278.1 GCA_019237095.1 Planctomycetaceae bacterium | reverse complement strand
GCGGGAGAAAGTGGCGTACCCTGATCCTGGCGATCGAGCAATTCTTGAAGCCGGGAGTTCACTCCGGGCGGCAGCCGGAACCGCGACAGGTCGTCGGGGATCTCAAGTTCGATCGCGATCACAGTGGACATGAGGATCCTCCCAGTGCGGATTCCAGATCTTATCCTACCAGGCAGGGCATCGGAACGCATTCTCTTTCACGACAGACTCGGGTGGCGTGAAGCGTGAAGCGTGAAGCGTGGGGCATGGAGAGTGGGGCGAGAGGATAGTGGCCAGCAGTCAGTGAAGCCGAAGGCAGGGAGATGGCGGTGATCGAAAAGCGCCAAAACAAAGCCAATTCGCTCGGACGTTAATCATTGGAAGATCGCAGTTTAGGGCAAATCCAGGCGAAATCGGGCAAGCAAACGAAGCCAATTTTGGCGGGTCGGGTGGTGACGAGTGGCGAATGGCCTCGAGGTCGGGAAGGGCCGGGTTCAGGCCTTACTTCTTACGGGCCGTTGGTCAGGCGCCGGGCGGTAGACTGAGCACAGAATCGAGCCAGGCGACGAGGCCCGGGAGTTCCGCGGTTACAACGTTCCAAACGATATCGAGATCGACGTCGAAGTAGCCGTGAATCAGCTTGTGGCGCATGCCGATGATCTCGCTCCACGGGATGGACGGGTGGGCGGCATGAGCCAGATCGGATAGCTTGTCGGCGGCCTCGCCGATGATTTCCAGGGCACGGACCAGAGCGAACGCCAGCATTTCGTCGGTGTCCAGATCGGCGCGGGTGCGTCCCCGAACGAAGCGTAGGGCGGCGCAAGCGGCGTCACGCATGTGCCGCAGTCGATCCGTGTCGGTCAGTTTCGGGTTGAGACTCATAGAGTGGCACCGCCTCGGCCTGAACTTGGTCGCGGAAGTAGCGACTGAGGAAGCCGGGAGTGCTCAGGTCCACCTGCCGGCCAAACAGTGTCGTCAGCTCATTTTGCATGCCGAAGAATTTCCAGGCCGGCGTGTGCCCCGGCTCGAATTGGACCAGGACGTCGACGTCGCTCTCGGGGCTGAAATCCTCCCTGAGCACCGACCCGAAGAGCGAGAGCCGGGCGATGTGGTGACGGCGGGAGAACTCCGCAACCCGCTGGGGGTCAAACCGGATCCGAGCCAGCACCAGCGGCGGGATGCCTGACGGAGAAAGAACAGCCTCGCTTCGCGACTGGTCCGCAGTGTCGGGCAATGCGGCCGGTCCGCCCGCAACGCGATAGATAATCTGTGCCGGATCCAGGATCGCGGACTGTGTCGGCCGGTTCACTAACTGCTCGACGCCTCGTCTGGGGGTCACCTCGACCTTCCGCCCCAACAGGGAGGAGAGATCCCTCTCGAGCTCAAACACCTTGGACATCCACGGCCCGGCGTCGTTGTCCTTGAAAACGACCAGGAAATCGACATCGCTTTCGGGTCCGAAGTCGTCCCGCAAGACCGAGCCGAAAACCGACAGTTCCTCGACCTGACACTTCTCGCAGAGCGCGGCGATCCGGTCGTTTGGCAGGGTGATGTTGGACTGAAAAGCTAGGCTGGTGATGCTCATGGCGCAGGTCCCTCCTGAACGGTCTGGTGCGCGATCGTCGCCCGTATCAACTTCCCCACATCATGATACTGGTCTAGAGGGAGTGGCGAGTAGCGAGTGGCGAGTGAATGGTGGCCAGTCAGTCGGGAGGGAACAAGAGCTGGCAGTGATCGAAAAGCGCCAAAACGAAGCCAATTTTCGGCCAGCGCCATGGGGTGGTAGTGACGTGCGGCGGCAGAACAGTGGCCAGTAGTCAGTGAATCCGGAGGCAATGGCGAGTGGCCAGTGAGTCCGGACCGTTTCTGGCTGCTTGAACTCCGCGTTTCTCAACATTTCTCAACATTTTACGGGCCATCTGTTCAGGCCATGGATACCCAGCTCGGCGCGCGACATCGACGGTGGACCCCGATGATTCACCAGCGACTTCCCCGGCATCATTTGCATTCTCAACGGCGATCGATCTGGCGCTGGAGAATTAGACGGGCCCTTCGCCGGGCTTATTCGATCCTGTCGCCCACCGCAGCCACTCTTGCGGGTCGGCATCGCTGGGCATTCTCCAGTCGCCGCGAGGCGAGAGGCTGACGGTGCCGACCTTGGGACCGTCGGGAACGCAGGAGCGCTTGTACTGCTGGCTGAAGAACCGCGTGAAGAAGGTCCGCATCGTGCGCTCGATAAGCCCCCGCGAATAGGGCTGGGTGAACGTGGCAAAGTCGCTCAAGAAGAGGATCTTCTCGGGAGAGTAACCGCAGCGGATGGCGTGAAAGAGAATGAAATCGTGCAACTCGTAGGGGCCGAGCGTCGCTTCGGTGGATTGCTCGATCTCACCCGCGAAAGATACCGGCAGCAGCTCGGGAGAGATCGTCGTGGCCGCGATCGACAGCAGCGTCTCCCGCGCTGGGCCCTCGGGGAACTCGTGCAGGGCGACGTAGCGGACCAGGAACTTCACCAGCGTCTTGGGAATCGAGCAGTTCGGGTTGTACATGCTCATGTGGTCGGCGTTGTAGGTCGACCAGCCCAGTGCGATTTCCGAAAGGTCGCCGGTGCCGATGACGAATCCCCTGGACATGAGCAGAAAGGTCCGCAGCCGAGCCTGGACGTTCTCGAAGGTCAGGTCGCTGCGTGCTTCGCGGGGAACCTGCGCGAGGGCGGCCTGGAAGGATTCGACATCCAGCTTGTCGCAGCTTACGCCGAAGGGAGCGTGGCCGATCTCCTGGAAAGCCAGAAGCGCCAGGGGCTGAATGTCGATCGTGTCGGAGGAAACGCCGAGCTGCCGCATCAGGTCGAGTGCGTTGGTCCGCGTCCTGGCAGTGGTGCCAAAACCGGGCATCGTCAGACCGTGAATCAAGCGCCGGTCGATATCCAGCAGGTCGCACGTCTTGACGGCGACAAGCAAGGAGAGGGTGGAGTCGAGTCCGCCCGAGACGCCGATATTCAGCGGAGTGTCCGGGGGAAGCTGCTCGATCCGCTTGGCCAACCCCGCGCACTGAATACCGAAGATCTCGGCGCAGCGACGGTGCAGCTCAGGCCCTTCCGCCGGCACGAAGGGCGAGCCCGGCACGAATCGTTTCAGGCCAGGCATCTCCGGGGCGAGCTCGAAGTCGACCCGCCGGAACGGTTGGGAGAACCGCGGCCCTTGCTCGAAACTCGTCGCGATCCGGCGGTCCGACTGGAGCTTGGCGACGTCCACGTCCTGGGTGATCCAGTAGGTGTCACGGCGAATTGTCTGGCCATCTCCGACCCGGGGCGATTCCGTGACCAGCCGGCCGTTCTCGGCGATCAGGCAATGACCGCTGAAGACCAGGTCAGTCGTCGATTCCGAAGGCCCGGCGCCAGCATACGCGTAGGCGGCGATGCACCGGCCCGATTGTCCCACCACCAGCTCGGTCCGATACTGGCTCTTGCCAATGGTTTCATTGCTGGCCGACAGGTTGAGCAGGATCGTCGCACCGGCCCCCGCCTGCACCGAGCTGGGGGGAAGCGGCACCCAGAGGTCCTCGCAGATCTCGATCCCCACCACAACGGGAACGCTCATCTGTCCCTCACACGTGAACAGCAGGTCGATTCCGAAGGGCACTCGACCGCCTGGAAATTCGATCTCGGAAGGCTCGGAGCCGTCGGCGGGCCGGAACCAGCGGCTCTCGTAAAACTCCTTGTAATTGGGGATGTACCGCTTGGGAACGACCCCCAGGATGTTGCCGTGCGACAGCGCCACTGCGCCATTGAAAAGGCTATTGCCCACCGGCACTGGCAGTCCAGCAACGACAAGCTGCCTTCGCCCAGTCGTAGCCCTGGCGATCCGGCGAATCGCCCGAAAGCCCCCTTGCAACAAGGCAACCTGGCCAAACAGATCGGCACACGTGTAGCCCGTGATGCAAAGCTCGGGAAACAGAACGATGTCGCTGTCAGCGACCTGGTCCAGAACTCGGACAACTTCCGAGGCGTTGGCCTCGGGATTGGCGACCGAGGTCTGGATCGAAGCACAGGTCACGCGGACGAAACCAAATCGGTTCATGCAACCAACCCGACGGCTCAGCCGCCCGTCACTGGCCTGGGCACCAACCGCCCAGTCCCTACAACCAAATGATCGGCAGGAAGCCCCAAGACCGCTCGATTGACCGGCTGTGTCATCCGAGAGTAGAACAGTATACGCCAGGCTTCAATGGCTTTGAGCTCCGGCGGCAGGCCACGCCCCGCGCTGCGTTCAATCCGATGAACCTGCCCATCGAATCAGCCATGGTTTCCTGTCAATCTATGAGGTCCTTTGGAATCGATCATGCTCAGGTTTAATACTACTTTGTCAGCTACGCACGGACCCGCTCTGGCACGCTCATGAGCTCACGCAACAGCAACTCCTTGGCCGCTTCGAGGCGGAGCCAGCCGCAGACCTGGCGATGCACCTCCGGCAGCGCTACGCGACGCCGATCCGGCCGAGGGGGAAAAAGCCCGCCGCGGTCGTCGCGGGCAGGTTCGCTCTCCCCGTCGCTGCCACTCCTGCCAGACCAGGAAGCTGTACGCCAGCATCACACTCACCGCGTGCCGGTGGAAGCCCCGCCAGAGCCGGCCCTGATACTGGTCCCAGCCCAGCAACCCCTTGGCCTCCTCATGATATTGTTCCACCCAGTGCCGCCGGTGCGCATACTCCACCAACCGCTCCAACGCCACCTCCGGACCGAAGTTGCTCCAGGAGTACCGGCGCTTACCGTCAGAGGCATCCTCACCGATCAGCCAGCCCGCACGACGCCCCCCCGACGACGTCACCCGTCAGCCGCGCAACGCGATGAATCGGCCGCGCATCCAGCCCTTGCTCCCCTCCCGCCAAGCCACCGAGCGCCACGACCGCGCCGCTTGGGCCTGGACCAGGAGATCGGCCCGCCGCGTCGCGACAGTGCCACGGCGAAGTCGGCGCGGACGGCGACCACGTGAGGCTGGCGGCGTTGCTCCAGGCCGTCGAGGAAGTTGGGGTTGTCGCCGTAGCCGGCAT
>JAFAHT010000031.1 GCA_019237095.1 Planctomycetaceae bacterium | reverse complement strand
CTAACACCACGTTGGCTAAAGAGGGCCTGTCATGCGGCGCCACGAGATCTCCGATGAGCATTGGAATCGGATCGAACACCTGCTACCTGGACGAGAAGGCGACCCCGGCGTCACGGCCAAGGATAATCGCTGGTTCGTCAACGCGGTCCTTTGGATCGCGAAAACCGGCGCTCCATGGCGGGATCTGCCCGAACGCTTCGGTAACTGGAACAGCGTGTGGCGGCGGTTCGACCGCTGGGCCAGGAAGGGGGTTTGGGAGCGTCTCTTCCGGGAGCTGCAGGACCCTGACCTGGAATGGCTGCTGCTCGATAGCACCGTCATTCGTGCCCACCAGCATGCTGCGGGCGCCAAAAAAGGGGGGCCGAGGGCGGACCAGAACGAGAAGCGTTGGGCCGATCCCGGGGCGGTTTTTCCACGAAGATCCACGTGTCCGTCAGTGGTTTGGGCCTGCCCGTGGAAATCCGATTGACTCCCGGGCAACAAGCGGATGTCACGCACGCCGAACCTCTCCTGGGGGGTTACTCACCCGCAGCGGTGATTGCGGACAAGGCCTACGACAGCGACCCCCTGGTCAAGACGATCGAAGCCAAAGGGGCCGCGGCGGTCATTCCGCCCAAGGTGAACCGAAAGCAGCCACGGAATTTTGACAAGTACCTGTACAAGGTACGAAACCTGGTGGAGCGGTTCATCAATCGGATCAAGCAGTATCGACGGGTGGCAACTCGGTATGAGAAGACCAGCCGCAACTTCTTGGCCTTCATCCAAGTGGCCTCCGTCATGGTTCTCCTCCAGTAGTCAACGTAGCTTGCCCAGATATTGTCCACACGACCTAGGCCATCGAGAGGCGAATACCCCCCACGAGTCGAGCCATGGCCAGCATCGCTCTACCTGTCGTGACCGATGATCAACGCCGGGGCGCAAATTCTGGTTGCACGGCGACGCGGCTCGTTCACGGGGCCATGGAGGCTGGTGTCCTCGTCATGGTGTGCCTGTCTCCCTGGGCATTCGGGGCGGTGGAACCGGAGCACGAATTCCTCCTCGATGTCGGCATCGCCGTCCTGATGATCCTCTGGGGAGCGCGGATGCTGCTCGACGGGCAGCTGTCCTGGCGGAAATGCCCCGTGGCAGTGTGCCTGGCCGCCTGGATCCTCCTCGGGGTCTGGCAGCTCACCCCCTTGCCCAGAAACCTGCTGAGCCGGATTTCTCCCGTCACCATGCGGATGTACGACCGGCTCCTACCCGCCCAACCGGAGGTCTTGCCTTTCGCGGAGCCGAGGGGCGTCTCGATGCCGCCCGCCGGCTCGACGCTCAGCTTCTATCCCGGTGCCACGCGGCGGGAACTGGGCAGGTACCTGGCGATCCTCTTGCTCTTCGCGGTCGTACGCAACAACATCGCCTCGTCTGCGAGCCTCCGGCGTCTTGGCATCGCTGCGCTTGTCAATGGCTCGCTGCTGGCCCTCTTCGGGCTGGTTCAAACCTTCTCCGCAGACCCCCAGACCATTTACTGGTCTTACCCCGCGCCGGGGGCGACTGGTGTCTTCGGTCCCTTCATCAACCGGAATCACTTCGCGTTTCAGATGAACGTTTGCGTGGGCCTCGGCGCGGGGCTGCTCCTGAGCCGGTACGCCGGTCGTGGTCAGATGCAAGGGGCGACAGGCCCGAGTCCCGCAGACGCCCTCGCCGACCCTGCACCCACGGGCGCCCAGGACGGTATTCCTTTGTCGGTCGATCCGTTGGCCCTGGGGATGATCTTCGCTCTGGCGCTCGTGATCAGCAGCGTGGTTTACTCTCTGTCCCGAGGGGGATTCCTGGCGCTCCTGGGCGGTTCTGCCCTCGCGCTGGTGATCCGGCTGCCCCGATCGCGGGGGTCAACCCAGGGGAGGATCGTCCTCCTGACCCTGGTGACCGCGCTGGGATTGGTGTCCTGGTTCGGCTACGACCGGGTCGTGACGCGGCTGGGGACCTTCCAGGAAGGTCTGATGAGTCGAGGTGGGCGCCTCGCCATCTGGTCCCGGGCCTTACCCCTGGTAAGGGATTTCCCCTTGTGGGGGTCGGGTTACGGCACATATCAATTTGTCGACGTCCTGCACCGCAGCGATGCTCTCGACGCCGGCATGATCGTCGATCATGCCCACAATGACTTCCTGGAAGCGCTGGTGGAGGGCGGCCTGGCCCTGTTCCTCCCCGTCGTGGTGGCCATGGTTCTAGTCTTCCGGCTCGGCTTCGGGGCCGTCCGCCGCCATGAGGACCGGCCGCTCGGTGGGCT
>JAFAHT010000005.1 GCA_019237095.1 Planctomycetaceae bacterium | reverse complement strand
CGACGTCAGGTTTCTCGGCCCCGCCGGCATCGCGCATGGCCGATGTCTGCCGCTGGGCGTGCGCCAGGGCTATGGCCGCGGGATCCTGTTCATTCACTTGGTAGAACTCGGTAATGTTTCCCCCGCGGACCAGGCTCTTCTCGGCGTGCTGCTGGCCGTTGCCTTCGGAGGCCGCCGGGTCCTGCTGGGGATGGAGCGGACCCAGAGTGTAGAGGAGGCACCAGAACAGCAGGAAGCAGGTGAACGTGGCGCTCCCCGGAGCGCGGGCGGCGCGGTCGTACAGGGCTTTCCCTTCCATCTGGGCCAGCATGATGACGAACAGGAACGTGACGATGATTGCCCCGGCGTACACGATCACGGTTCCGGCCGCAAGGAACTGGGCCCCGGCCAGCAGGAACAAGCCGGCCGTGGACAGCACCACCGAGGCGAACCAGAGAGCACTATAGATCGGGTTGCGGCTCGTTACAGTCAGCAGCCCGCCAACGATGGCGCCGATGCTGAAGAGGTAGAAGAAGAGCCCGGCGAGAAACGGGCTGGGAGGGCTGAAGAAGAAGAGGAAGAAGAACAGGGCCAGACTCGCCAGAACCGCGCCTAAGGCATGCACATTTCGCGATCTCCTCGCGCCATGGCGATGGGGTAGCAAGAAGTAGCTGCCACCCGCTCCCAGCAGGATGACCACGGTGGCTGGAATGACTTGAATGACTTGGCCGGTGGACATGACGGTTGTCGATTCCAGGTTGGGAGGTTGTCAGTACTGGCCCGTCGATCCCCGCCGGTCGGCCGGGCGGAACTGCGACCGCGCGGCGCGGGCCTCGCACTCTCTCAGTGATCAGTCAAGCGGTGAAGGAAGCATCTTGGTTTCCGGGGCGGGCCCAGGAGGGGGGGCCGCGTACTTCATCGGCTCGGCATCCTTGGTGGCGTCGAAGACCGATAGCAGCTTGGTCTTGTCGAAGATCATCTGCTCGCGAGACAGCCCGGTCAAGTCATAAAGCCCGGTCAGCTCGATGGCCTCCACCGGACAGGCCTCCTCGCACATGCCGCAGTAGATGCACCGGAGCTCGTCAATGACGAAGCTCTCGGGATATTTTTCCCGATCGGGCCACGATGGCGGGGCCGACGCCCCGACGATGTCGATGCAGTGCGCCGGGCAAGCCGTGGCGCAGAGCATGCAGGCCACGCACTTGATCCGGTCGTGTTCGTCCTTGTTGAGCCGGTGCACACCCCTGTAGTTCGGACTCGGGACGTGCTGTTCCTCGGGATACTGCACGGTGATCGCCTTCTTCTGGAAGGCCACGCCCACCACATGCCGCCCCGTCACACCCAGCCCCTCGGCAATCTGCGGCAAGAAGAATCGCTCGGCCAGTGTGAGCTTCGGCGGCTCGATTCGCATCAGTTTCGGGTCGTCGGCTCGCACCTGTCGGACTCCTTGGGAAACTCGTTTTCGCGTGCTCTCAGGAATTCTCTATCTTGATGAGTAGATCAGTTGCACGATCGCCGCCGTGGCCACCAGGTTCACCAGTGACAGCGGTATGAGCGACTTCCAGGCCAGATCCATGAGGTGGTCGTAGCGGAACCGGGGCAAGGTCCACCGCACCCACATGATGAAGAGGATCATCAGGGCGACCTTGAACAGCAGTACCATCACCTTGAACACCGCGCTCAAGAACCCGATCTGGTTCTGATTGAGGAGGTGAAAGGGAAGGCTCCAGCCGCCGAAGAACAGGAGGACCGTCAGGTAACTCACGGTGATGACATGCAGGTATTCGCCCAGGAAGAACATACCGAACTTCATGGCCGAATACTCGGTGTGATAACCGCCGACCAGCTCCTGCTCGGACTCGGGCAGGTCGAAAGGCAGCCTGTTGGTCTCTGCAAAGGCGCTTACCAGAAAGAGCAAGAACCCGATCGGCTGCACGACCACGCCCCAGACCCTGCGGTCCTGCCAGTTGACAATCTGGTTCAGATCGAGCGATCCGGCGATCAGGACCATTCCCAGGATCGACATTCCCAGGGGGATCTCGTAGCTGATGAGCTGGGCGCTCGAGCGCAGAGCGCCGAGGAAGGCGTACTTGTTGTTCGAGGCCCAGCCGGCAAGGATGATTCCATAGACGGCCAGGCTGCCGATCGCGAAGACGTAGAGGATGCCGATATTGATGTTGGGTGCGATCTGGAAATTCATGATCTGGTTGGGGCCGACCGGTCCGAACGGAACGACCGCGAAGCCGATCATGGCGGCGACGATCGCGATCACCGGCGCCAGCATGTACAGCGGCCTGGACACGTAGCCGGGGATCACGTCCTCCTTGAGCACCATCTTGGCTCCGTCGGCCAGCGGTTGGAGCAATCCGAACGGGATGCCCAGCTCCTTGCCCGCCCGGTTCGGACCTACCCGGTCCTGGGCGTAGGCCGCGACCTTGCGCTCGACGTAGATCAGGTACGCCACCGTGCCCAGGGCGATGCTGACCACCACGAGGATCTTCAGCAAGATACCGATCGCCACCCAAAGCATGAGATCAATCCTTCCCGGGAACCGGCTCGGCGGCCAGCTCGTTCAATCCGACGTCAGCACGCAACGACAGATCATCTTACCAGGCGTGGAATCCCGATCCAGCGCCCTAGCGCGAGCGGGCTGCTCCCTGGGGCACGTACCACGAATCGGTGAAGGCCACGGCGCGGGCTGCTCCGTCGGCCGATGCCGATGAACCCAGCAGAGTTCCGAGCACCGGGACAGTTCCCCCGCGGGCGACGGCAAACGCCGGAACCGCCTCGGCCAGCTCGGCCAGGACCTCGCCCGAGCGGACCGGGCCGCCCGGACGGTGCAGCAGGATGGCGAACAGGTCGAGGTCCGGCAGCGCGCCCTCGCGCGGAGGCAGAGCGGCCCCAGCATACTGCAGCCGCCCATCCGCGTTGACGTAGCAGCCAGCCTTCTCGGCGAACGTCGCCCCGGCCAGCACCACGTCGGCCAGGTGGGCCAATGGCGTCACGTTCGTATCCTGAAGTACCAGGAAGCTTACATGTGACCGAAGCTCGCGGCTGGCGGCCTCATCGATCCAGGGATCGATCGAGTCCGACGCCACGTACAGCCCCTGGAACTCGCTGGCCGCAACCCTTCGCGACAGCTCCTCGAAGGTGATGACGGCTCCCTGAAAGTGGGTCAGGATCGCCTCCACTCCTTGGCGGTCGGGGCACTTCTCCGCATGGATCGTGAAGGGTCGCGAGACAATGAAGCTGGTGTCGCCCGTCCTCCCCTTCGTCTGGTCGGGCTTGATCGTCACATCCGAGCCGCGCGAGGGGACCGGCCCCAGCGCCAGCACACTGGTAGGGTTCAGCCCCTTGATGTAGCGAGCCATCAGGTAGGCCTCCTCGACCGTCAAGAATGGCGAGAGGACCCCGGCCACGTGACCGCCCAGCTCCAGAACCTGACGGAGACCGCGGTCGACCGCGGTCATCGCCTCATCGACCGGCACCTCTTGGAGATCGTCGTTCGTCCGCACGTACATCGCGGCCAGCAGCCCCGGGTCATTGGCGGCCTGGTAGCTGTACCGGCCCTCGTCGCACATCCAGTAATCGTTGACGTGCGGATTGGACCGCGGCTTGAACCGCCAGAGCCGCCCCTTGTTCTCCTCGGCGGTGATGTTGCAGCCGGTCGAGCAACGGGTGCAGACCGAGTCGTGCTTGGAGAGGAACCAGACGCGCTGCTTGTGCAAGAAGTCCTTGTCCAGCAGCGCCCCCACCGGGCAGATATCGACGACGTTACCGGCCAGCGGGTTGGCGTCCAGGGTATGGCCAGGGAAGACGGCGATCTCGGCATGGTTACCCCTGCGCATCACCTCGAGCTCGCCGGTCTGGGTGATCTCGCGCGTGAATCGGACACACCGCGTGCACATGATGCAGCGGTCCTGGTTGAGCTGGATCAGGTCCGAGACATCCTTGCGCGGGTTGACCAGCCGCTCCTCCACGAACCGGTGGCTGGCCTGGCCGTAATGATAGCTATAGTCTTGCAGTCCACATTCCCCGGCCTGGTCGCAGACGGGGCAGTCGAGCGGATGGTTCAGCAGCAAGTACTCCATGATCATCCGCTGGTGTTCCTTCACCTTGGGGCTGTTGGTCACCAGGACTGTCTGGTCCTTCGCGGGTGTCTGGCAGCCCGGGACGAGCCTGGGCATCATCTTGATCTCGCCCGTCTTGGGATCCTTGGAGCCCGTTTCGATCTCGCACATCCGGCAATTGGCCACGACCGAAAGGGCCGGGTGCCAGCAATAGTAAGGAATGTCGATCCCGACACGCTTGGCCATCTGGATCGCGTTGAGCTTCTCCCCCTCGGGGATCGGATACTCGCTGCCGTTGATGATGATGGTCGTCATCGTGTTTCCTGTTCCCTCGGGAAGTTCAGACCGAGCCGATGCCCGGCGCCTGTCGCGAGCTGGCCGGTGCCGTGAGCAGGCCGTTGAGAATCGGCAGCCGGGCGCGACTGTCGTCGGCCTGCCTGCCCTGCGCGATGTCCTCTTGCAGCCGGCTGACTTCGTGAGCCGGTGACTGGTGGGTGCGGATGTGGTCTTCGAGCTCGCCGCGGAACTTGGCGATGGCGTTCTTGATCGGCCAGGCGGCGCCGTCGGCCAGGCCGCAGATCGTCGTGCCGGGCATGATGCCCAGGTTGTCGGCCAGATTGAGCATGAGATCGAGGTCCTCGAGCCGCCCGCCTCCCGACCGGATCCGCTGGATCATCTTGTTCAGCCAGCCCGTCCCCTCACGACAGGGCGTGCACTGCCCGCAGCTCTCGTGGGCGAAGAAGCGGCAGGTGTTGTAGAGGTAATCGATGATCCGAGTCTGGTCGTCGAGCACGGTGACCGCGGCCGTTCCCAGGCCCAGGCAGCCGGGCTTGCGCAGGCTCTCGAAGTCGAGCGGCGTGTCCAGCTCGGCGGCCGAGAGCAACCCCATGCTGATCCCGCCGGGCACCGCGGCCTTGGCCTTCCGCCCCTTCCAGACGCCTCCGCCGTGCTCCTCGATGAGCGCACGACAGGTGATGCCCAGGGGCAGCTCGACGCAGACCTGGCGGTTCACGTGGCCCGAGATCGTGTACAGTTTAGGCCCGTAGCTCTTGGGTGTGCCGATCGATTTGAACCAGATCGCCCCACGTTCCAGGATGTGCGGGACGCAGCAGAGCGTCTCGACGTTGTTCACAACCGTCGGTTTGCGAAAGGCGCCCTCGATGGCCGGAAACGGCGGCTTGATGCGGGGCCAGCCGCGCTTGCCTTCGAGGCTCTCGATGAGGCCGGTCTCCTCGCCGCAGATGTAGGCTCCCGCGCCGCGGTGAACCCAGACGTCCAGGTTGTAGCCCGACCCGTAGATGTTCTTGCCCAGGTGGCCGGCGGCGCGGGCCTCCTCGATCGCCGCCTCGAGGATACGATAGGCCCGGATATACTCGAAACGAAGGTAGATGTAGGCGGTGCTGGCCCGGGTGGCGAAGCACGCAATCAGGATGCCCTCGAGCAACTGGTGGGGGTCCCGCTCCATCAAGAGGCGGTTATTAAAGGTCGCCGGCTCGCTCTCGTCGGCGTTGACGCACATGAGCGTTGCTTTCCGATCCTTGGGAAGAAACGTCCACTTCAGGCCGCAAGGGAAGCCGGCGCCGCCGCGGCCGCGGAGCTCGGAATCCTTGACCAAGTTGACGACCGCGTCGGGCGCCATGGTGGCGAGGGTCTTGCGGGCCGCCTGGTAGCCGCCGCGCGATTCATAAACCTTCAGCGTATGGCTGTCGGCGACGCTCCAGTTGCGGCTCAAGACGGGTTCAAATGTGGACACGGCCGGTTCGTCTCCTGCGCGTGGGCGGGCGGTCGATCGAATCATGAATCGGTACGTCGAGGTGTTCTGGTCTCATGGCAACTCGTCCCTGGGTCCCAACTTGAGCTCCTCGAGCATTGCATCCACCGACGCCTCGTCGAGCGGTCCGAACACCCGGCCGTCGTCGGCCAGGGCCGCCGGGGCGTAATCGCAGATTCCCAGGCATTCGGCGTACTCGACGGTGAGCTTGCCATCGCCGGTCGTTTCTCCCGGCTCGATGCCCAGCCGCTTGCAGGCGTGCTCCAGCAGCTCGTCACCGCCTCGCAGCATACACGAGAGCGATCGGCAGATCCAGACCCGAACGTCGCCGATCGGCGCCTGGGGGAAGAAGCCGTAGAAGCTCATCGTGTCATGCACCTCGGCCGGCGTGATCTCCAGCAGCTCGGC
>JAFAHT010000576.1 GCA_019237095.1 Planctomycetaceae bacterium | reverse complement strand
GTTGTGCCGCCGTACATCGGTGTTCCCATCAATTTCCGGCAAGGGGACCACCGCGTTCAGGCGGCGGGGGAGGAATTGCCGTCCTCCAATGTTGCAGAATATAATTGCACTATCGCCCGTAAGACACTCCCAAGCGGAGCACCAGTTTTTACACGGGCATCAGAACTCGCCGTGAGGCGCTTCGTACAGCCGGGGAGAAATCCCCGGCAAGGGGCAATGTCAAGTGCCCTATGGTAGCCGGAGCCTCGGTGCAAGCCGGGTAGTACAGGCTACAAGCCGCCGCCTTCAGGCGACGGTATTTGACCTCGCTGCTGTCTTTGCAAGCGAGCCCAGCGATATTTCAACTCTCCGAGGATCTTCCAGAAAAGCCGGCTATGCATCCGGCCGGGCACGCGTCCACACGACCGCGCCGAGAACGAAAAGGGCTCGGTGTACTCGAGATGGTGGGCCATCTCGTGGAGAAACGTGTCGAATAGTTCTTCCACGGGCCGAAGACCTTGCTCGCGATCCCGCGCATAGATGCGAATCAGCCGGCGCGACTTGTAATAGCCGCCCAGCACCCGCATGGTGGCCCGGTTGTTGATGTCCAGGTCAAAATCGATGCGACACTCGTAGATCCTCTTGAAGCGATGGCGGAAGAGGGGGCCGAGCGCGGAGACAGGGGGCGTGAAGAGTGCGGTCAGCGGAGCGGGGCCCGACCCCAGACCCGATCCCGCGGCCCGGGGCGGATTTCCCTCATCCTCGGACCCGACCTCGATCTCCGTTCTCGGCACGAGGATGTCGTTGTCGCGTCCCTGCCCGCGCCGGCTGGGGTTCGGTTGGGATGGAAGTGATTCGTCCATGGCTCGTTCCGCGCATCGAGGAGAGAAGAGGGGACGCCGCGCATCCGTCCGTTCTTGCCGGGCAGACCGGGAACCGCGGCCGGAGGAATCCGTCCATCGAACAGAGGAGGGTCAATACGTCGCCCGGCCCCCACTGATGTCGTAACACTGACCGGTCGTGAAGCTTGCCTCCGGGCTTGCCAGATAGTGCACCACCGCGGCCACCTCGTCAATTGTTCCTGTGCGACCGATCGGAATCACGGAGGGCGAAGAAGTTGGGACCCTGCAAGACATGGTGAAAACCTACCAGGTTTGCCGGCCCTTCGCTACACTCAGCAAGCGGCAGCAGTCAGTGCGTCGAACATAACCCCCCTCGGTAGGCCAAGGAAATGTGAGACGCTCTCAACCGATCCGATGTGCCGGATGCGCCAGCGAGTGACGATGACAGACCACGAACAGCCGGTTCTCGTCCTGACCAACGACGACGGGATCGATGCGCCGGGAATGCAGGCGTTGCTCCAGGCGGCGAGCGGTCTGGGTCGGTGCCGGGTGATCGCTCCTTGCGGACCCCTCTCGGGCTGCGGCCACCAGGTGACGACACATCAGCCGATCCGGATCACGCCTGATGGCCAGGGACATCTGGCCGTCGCCGGCACGCCCGCCGATTGCATCCGCCTGGCCATTTTCTCGCTGGCGACCGAGGTTCGCTGGGTCCTTTCGGGCATCAACGCCGGGGGCAACCTCGGAACCGACGTCCATAGTTCGGGCACGGTGGCCGCCGTGCGCGAGGCGGCGATCCGCGGCGTGCCGGGCATCGCGGTCTCGCACTTCATCGCGCGAGGACGGACGATCGACTGGCCGCGCGCGGCCGTCTGGACCAGCCGGGTGCTCCGCAGGCTGATGGCCGAACCGTGTGAGCCGGGAACGTTCTGGAACGTCAACCTTCCCCACTTGGCCCCGGGAAGTGAAGAGCCCGAGATCATACTCTGCCCGCTCGATGCATCACCGCTGCCACTGGACTATCGCATCGAGGCAGGCGTGGCCACGTATACGGGCGATTACCAGGGCCGTACCCGGCGGCCCGGGGCGGACGTCGCAGTCTGCTTTGGCGGTCAGATCGCCGTGACTCAGATCCGGCTGCTCGATCCGCCTGGCGAATCGGTTCGTGGAGCTTCCTGAGATTTCCGGCATGGTTCAAATCCTGGGTTTTTCAGGTAACAGTACGGACCGTCCCTGGGCCTCGACGGTGGAGGTTCGTTCTGTCGTCGGACCGATAGCCGGCTCAGGAACGCTGGAAGCGGTTCCAGCCCAGCATGTTTAACCCGTGCGGGTGGGGTTGACCTCTCAGCTGATACCGATCGTGAAAAGAGAGCCAGTTTCGATCGTCAGGCGAGCGCCACCGACAGTGTCTCCTTCCTTGGTCTCTTCCCACCCAAGGCGAACAAAACCGTC
>JAFAHT010000525.1 GCA_019237095.1 Planctomycetaceae bacterium | reverse complement strand
AGAAGAACGTCGGCGTGGGCAAGATCGAGGTGTCGGAATAGGTCCGCTCGTGGGCGGCCAGATCGGGGAAGACGCGAGGATAGAGCACGTAGCTCAACGCATCGCGCGTCGTGGCGGGGCAGCCCAGAAGGGCCGAGGCCTTCTCGCGAGCTGCGTCCAGGTCGGCCGGCGGCAGGTTGGTGCCAGGCCGGTCGGTGAGCGCGGGACGGCCCCTCAGCACCCGGTCTTGGAGCTCAGGGGGAAAGCCGCCGGGAGGCTGGCCCAGCCGCCCCTGAAAGAACTCGACCACGCTCTCGGGAAAGGCGAGCTCACGCTCGGGGTCGAGCGTGTCCTCCGGCGCCAGGTTGTTGGCAACCAGGAACAGGGCCATGTCGCCCACAACCTTGGACGACGGCGTCACCTTGACGATATCGCCGAACAAGAAGTTGACCTCGCTGTAGGCCTTGCAGACCTCATGCCACCGCGCGGCCAGTCCCAGAGCCTTGGCCTGCTGGAACAGGTTGGTGTACTGGCCGCCGGGCATTTCCAGGTCGTAGAGGTCGGCGGCCGGCGACCGCGGGCCCGACTCGAACGGAGCGTACATGTTGCGGACGTCTTCCCAGTAGCGGCTGATCTCGATCAGGGCCCGGTGGTCGATGCCGCTGTCGCGCGGGGTGAAGCGAAGCGACTCGACGATCGCGCTGAGGCTGGGCTGCGAGGTCAGGCCCGACATCGAGGCCATGGCTCCATCGGCAATGTCGAGCCCGACCTCGGCACCCTTGAGGATGCTGGCGGCCTGGGCCCCGCCGATGTCATGGGTGTGAAAGTGGATCGGCAAGCCCACTTCCTGACGCAGGGTCGCGACCAGTTTCTGGGCGGCGAACGGCTTGCACAGGCCGGCCATGTCCTTGATGGCGATCAGGTTCGCGCCTCGCTTCTCCAGCTCTCGGGCCATCGTGAGATAGTACTTGAGGTCGTACTTGGGGCGTCCGGGATTGAGGATATCACCGGTGTAGCAGATGGCCGCCTCGCAAAGCGCGCCGGCCTCGCGCACGGCCTCCACGGTGCGCTCCATGTTGGGCACCCAGTTCAGCGAGTCAAACACCCGGAACAGGTCGATCCCAGCGGCCGCGGCTTCCTTGACGAAGGCCACGACCACGTTGTCGGGATAGCTCGTGTAGCCGACGGCGTTCGAGCCGCGGATCAACATCTGGAACAGGATGTTGGGGACCTTCTCGCGGAGCTGGGCAAGCCGCTCCCACGGGTCTTCCTTGAGAAACCGCATGGCCGTGTCGAAGGTGGCGCCGCCCCACATCTCGATGGAGAAAAGGTTCGGCAAGAGATGCGCATAAGCCTCGGCGACGCGCAGCATGTCGCGCGTGCGAAGCCGGGTTGCCAGCAGCGACTGGTGGGCGTCGCGGAAGGTCGTGTCGGTGACAAGTAAGGGTTCTTGTTCGCGAATCCACTGCGAGAACGCAAGGGCGCCCATGGCCACAAACCGCTGGCGCGAACCATCGGCGACCCGCTCGATGTGGTTGTATACCGGCGGCTCGGGCTCGGAAAACGGAGTCCAGGATGAGCTTCGTTGCACACCGGGAAAGCCGTTGACTATGACCTCGGCGGCGTAGGTGAGCAGTTTGGTGGCCCGGTCTTGCCGCTGAGCAAACCGGAAAAGCTCCGGAGTCTGGTCGATAAACCGGGTGGTGCATCGCCCCTCGAGAAACGTCGGGTGGGTCACGACGTTGAGCAAGAACGGGATGTTGGTCTTCACTCCGCGGACGCGAAACTCCTGCAGCGCGCGCTCCATGCGCAGGGCCGCATCCTTGAACCGGCGGGCGTAGGCCGAGATCTTCACCAGCAGGGAATCATAAAACGGTGTGATGATCGCTCCCGTCGTGGTCGAGCCGCCGTCCAGCCGCAGGCCCGGGCCGCCAGACGAGCGATAGTGGGTGATCCGGCCGTAGTCGGGAGTGAAGTTGTTGGTGGGGTCCTCGGACGTGATCCGGCACTGGATGGCATGCCCCTGTGCCTGGATCGACTCCTGGCCGGCAATGCCGATGTCCGGATCGGCCAGCTCGCATCCCTGGGCGATCAGGATCTGGCTCTTGACGATATCGATTCCGGTGACGATCTCGGTGATGGTGTGCTCGACCTGGAGCCGGGGATTGACCTCGATGAAGTAGAACGTGCCGGACTCGTCATCGACCAGGAACTCAACGGTGCCGGCGTTCTCGTAACCGACCTTCCGGCCGATCGCGAGTGCCGCCTGGCAGATGGAGTCGCGTACAAATGCGTCGAGGTTGGAGGCCGGGGCAATCTCGATGACCTTCTGATGCCGCCGCTGAATCGAGCAATCGCGCTCGTGGAGGTGAACCAGATGGCCGTGCCGATCGCCCAGAAGCTGTACCTCGATGTGCTTGGCGCGGCGGATGAATTTCTCGAGGAACACGTCCGGGCAGCCGAAGGCGTTCTGGGCCTCACTGCGCGCCTGGTCGAGCGCGGGGTCGAGCGCATCGGCACTTTCCACGACCCGCATGCCGCGCCCGCCACCGCCCATCGCCGCCTTGACGATCACCGGATAGCCCAGTGCCCCGGCCACCTCATGCGCCCCTGGGCCGGGCAGTACCGGCGAGTCGCTGCCGGCAAGGATCGGCACGCCGGCCTCGCGTGCCAGGTTCCGTGCCGCCACCTTGTCCCCCAGCAGATCCAGCAGCTCCGGCGGCGGACCGACAAAGACGATCCCGGCCCGCGCGCAGGCCCGCGCGAACTCCGCGTTCTCGGAGAGGAAGCCGTATCCGGGGTGAATGGCGTCAACCTGCTTCTCCTGCGCCAGCCCGACGATTGCCGGAATGTCCAGATAGCTGCGGATCGGCTCGCCGGCCTTCCCCACCTGGTAGGCCTCATCGGCCTTGAGCCGGTGCAGGGCAAAGCGATCCTCGTGCGAGTAAACGGCCACGGTCCGGATGCCTAGCTCATGGGCCGAGCGAAAGACGCGAATGGCGATCTCGCCGCGATTGGCGACCATCAGCTTGCGAAACGCGGTCATCGAACCACCCTGTCACGAATGCGGAATGTGGAATGCGGAATATGGAATGCGGAATCGAAAAGCTCAGATTTGGATACTACCAATGATTTGTCCATTCCGCATTCCGAATTCCCCATTCCGCATTTCTTCAGGTTTCGGCCTCGACCGGATTCTCGAGCATTCCGATCGGTACGATCGTCGCGCGAATCAGGTCGCCGGGCTTGAGGAACGTCCTGGTTGCCGAGCCGACGCCCGATGGGGTTCCGGTGGCAATGATGTCTCCAGGTTCGAGCGTGACGAACTGAGACAGGAACGAGATGACGGCGGCCACCGGGAAGATCATCTCCCCGGTGGTGGCCTCTTGCTTGATCTGACCGTTGACCGTGAGCTTCAGCGTCAGTCTCTGCGGGTCCGGAACCGCGTCGGCTGAGAGAACGCACGGGCCCATCGGGCAGAAGGTGTCATGCCACTTGCCGTGCATCCAGTCGAAGAACTTGTCCCGCTCGCGGACCTTCCGGCCGGGATTGGGCTTGAAGCCGCGGTCGCTGATGTCGTTGACGACCGTGTACCCGGCCACGCAGCGCAGGGCTTCGGACTCGGGGACGCCCCGGCAATGGCGGCCGATGATCACGCCGAGCTCGCACTCCCAGTCGATCTGGTCGGGAGAGACCCGAGGAATGACGATCGGATCTCCAGGGTGGGTGAGCGTCGTGCTCGGGGGTTTCATGAATACATAGGGAAAGGTCTCCTGCCGCTCGGCCGTCGAGCCTCCCCGCTCCGCGACATGCTTGGTGTAATTCCCAGCCAGGAACAGCAGCTTGGGTGGGCTGGCGATCGGCACCAGAAGTTGAACGTCCTCGAGGGGCACCGTGAGCTCATCTCGGGCGATGACGTCCAGCCCGCTCACCCACGCGTCGAGATCGCGGGCCAGCTCAGAAGAGCAGCCGTCGGGGGGAAGCAGCTCGAGCAAGTCCTCTGTGGAAGGGAGCAGCAGCTCCACGCCGGTGTCGCGACTGTAGGCCTCGGCCGCTTGATCGATCGGAATCACCACGTTGTCGTCGTAAAAACCCATGAGCACCATGTCGTCAAAGCTGAACCGGCAAAGACGCATTCTCTTGCTCCTTATCGTCGTCAGCGAAACAGGACAGCTTCCCGGGAGTGCGAGGGGGCACCGCCCGAGGGGTGGTCCGCCGAGCCTGGCTAAGTTGCAGCGCGGCAGGAGCCTCGCATTCTCATTTCGCTCTTGCTGTTTTCGTGTCTTTCGCGCTGGATTCAGGCTTTCGATCATGACAGGTGCGGCGGATGGCGTCGAGAAGGCTTGTCTCCTCGCGTTCGGCGACCGTGCGGAGATCGAAGAGGACGGTCCCGCGCTGAACGCGGGGAACCACCGGCGGGTCGCCAATCCTCAGAGCGCGGGCCCACGCCCCTTCCGAGTCAGGAGCGGTCGGGAATGGTGGGCCGACGCTCACGGCCACTGTCGGAATGGGCTGCACCGGCACGCTCCCTCCCCCGATGAACGACTCGGAGGTAACGATCGAGGCGTTCAGGCCCAGCTCGTCCCGGAGCACGTCCACCAGCCGCCTGGCGCGGGCCTCGAGCTGGGGCAGGGGGATACTCAACATGTTCCAGAGCGGAACCCCCCCCGCATCGTTCGCTCCGTCGCGAATCAATCCCAGCGTGGTCTCGAGCGCGGCCAGCGTCATCTTGCCCACCCGAAGAGCGCGCATGAGCGGGTCGGCTTCGATCCTTCCGATCACCACGGCCGTCCCGACCAGGATCCCGCACTGCGGCCCCCCCAGCAGCTTGTCCCCAGAGAAGAGCACGAGGTCAGCGCCCGCGGTAATCCCCTCGGAAACAAGAGGTTCGTCGCCGACTCCCGGAGGCTGCCCCGGAGCCAGGGCACCCGACCCGATGTCGTCGATCATCGCCAGCCCGCGGTCGTGGGCAAGCTGGGCCAGACCGTCCAGCGGTGCCTCCTCGGTGAAACCGACGATCCGGAAGTTGCTGTGGTGGACCCTCAGAATGGCCGCCGTCTCGGGGCCGATCGCCCGCTCGTAATCCGACAGCCGGGTCTTGTTGGTCGTGCCCACCTCGCGCAGCCTGGCCCCCGAGACCTCGAGAATCTCCGGCAGCCGGAAACTGCCGCCGATCTCGACAAGCTGACCCCGCGATACGATGACTTCGCGGCCGGCGGCCAGTACGCGCAGGGCCAGAACCGTGGCGCCCGCGTTGTTGTTGACCACCGTCGCCGCTTCGGCCCCGGTCAGTTCTCGCAAGAGCCGCGCGATGCCCGAGGTCCGCCGACCCCGCTCTCCCCCCTCGAGCTCGAATTCGAGGTTGCAGTATCCCCGGGCCACCGCGGCGACGGCTTCCACCGCCTCCTCCGCCAGCGGAGCCCGCCCCAGCCCGGTATGAAGCAAGATCCCGGTCGCGTTGATCACGGGGCGGAGCAGGGGCCTGGTACCCAGGACAATCTCCCTGGCCCGTCTGGCCAGGCTGGGCGCATCGACGGCCGCGTACTGGCCGTTTTGAAGACTCAGCCGGGCCTCGCCAATCGCGGCGCGCACGGCGCGGACCACGAGTTCCCGACCGCGGAGCTGCCGTACCGCGGCAAGCTCGTCGTGCTCCAGCACGGCATTGACGGGCGGCAATTGCCTTAACGCTTCCGGGGTGATCTGACTGTCACCACTTGATGTTCCCATCCGACTCAATCCCTTGCGCCGTGCCGATCACCGACTTGAGTCGTTCGGCGAGCGTTGGAGTTTTCGACTCATCCGTCTCAACTTCAACATAGGTTTTGGCCATGGGAATCTCCTTCCACAACTATCCTAGTCTAGAATGATAACTTGAGTCGATTCTGCGTCAACTCGATCGCCTCTCCCCGTGTACGGCACGTTCGCATGCGTCAGCAAGACATCGTTCAACAGCGAGTGGAGATAAACTCATGAAGATGCTTCCGATAGTGGCATGTGGCCTCATTCTTGGAGTCCTGGCGGTTTGCGAGTTGGCCTCACCTGCCGCCGACGCTCCTGCCGCATCTGCACAGCCGGGGCCGGCGGCGCCACTGGAGGTGTCGGGGCGGACGCGCTGCATGCTCTCCCGCAGGGGAATCATTGCATCCGCGATCTTGCGTCCCGTCGTCGAGGTGTTGGTGGGCCCGGGCGACCGTGTGACAAAAGGCCAGGTGCTCATCAAGCTCTTCGATCTCGAGCCGCAGGCCAAGCTTCGGGTACGGGAGAAGGAGCTGAGAAGCATCGAGGCGAAAGCCCAGTATACCCGGCGGAACCTCGAGCTCGCCGAGAGATCCCGGCAAACTGGGGCGCTCCCCGAGAACACCTACAACGAGATTCGCGCCACAGCCTTGAGCAACGAGGCGCAGATGCTAGCCGCTGAAGCCGAGCTTTCCCTCGCCCAGAGCGAGCTGAAGCTGTATGCCGTGACCGCTTCCATCGACGGTGAGGTCGCCTGGCTGGACGTCAGCCCGGGCACGGTGAGCTGGCCGGGCACCCTGATTTGGGGAGAAATCGTGGACCTGCGCGAACTCGACATCCGCTGCGAACTGTCGCCGGTTCAGGCGGAGCAGGTCGCCGTCGGCCAGTTGGCCGAAATTTGGCTCGACGGCAAGGTGGAGGCGGCCGGGACGGGGAAGGTGGTCTTTGTCGGGAAGGTGGCCGACCGCAACAGCGGCTTCGTCCCGGTCGTGGTCCGCGTGGCCAACTCTCAGGAGCGGTTGCGCGCAGAGGTTGCCGTCAAAGTCCGCTTCCAAACGAAAAAGGGGAAATGATCGCCGGAGGATCGGTTGGGAAACACTCGTCTCACCATCGAGGACTTGCCGGTCGTCCTGGTCCTGGCAGCCCTGGGCTGGACCACTCGGACACCGGCCGACCCGGGCCGGCGGCGCCCGGGGGACGCGGCGGCAATGGGCTGGCGGTGGGATTCGGCTGCGTCGTCGCTGTCGCCGCGCCCGCCTGGTCCGATTCGGTGGCACTGGGAGCTGTCGGCTGCGGAATCACAGCCTCCCCCCGCTCGACAAGTACCGTGACGTGTGTGTGCGGGTGGATGGCTGGACCCACCAGATGACCCGCGATCATATGCTCTGGTCTGCCGCCCACCAGGCCGCCCGTGGGCATGCCCGGGGCGGGACCTGGTTCCGATTCCCAAGGAAAGAGCCCCGGTGGGGTTGGAAAAAACATCCCCAATTGCCCAGCGATCGCAAAATGGCCCCCGCCATGCCTCATGTGGTACTCGAGGCCGCCGTGGCCCGGGCGAACGTGCTTCGGCCCATACCACGAGGCGCCGTCGTCCGCGGTCACTGTCCACGCTGCCGTACTCAAAATTCCGATACCGCCCAGGATCAGCAGGTTGCGCATACGGCATCCTCCAGGGACAGCCAAGCCTCCTCGCCTTTCTTATTCGACCAGGCAACAGGCCTTCCTTGCAAGTATAAAGTGAACCTTAAGTCGGAGTGTTTTTCGGCTCACGAGGAATCGGAGATCAACCACGGAATCCACCGAAATACACGGAAAAGGGAATCAGCAGGCGTTCACGGGTCGGGATAAGGAAAAACAGAGGGTTCGAGAGAGTTCGACATTCGTAAAACCAGCGTTTCACTGTTGTCGATGAGTGCGAAAACCGCTTGTTTTTCCGGGGTTCCAGGGTGTGAACGCTTACTCCGAATCAACTTCCCCTTTCCGTGTCCTTCCCGGGGGCAACTCCCGCCCGTAGGGTGGGGTCGTTCCGTGGTTACCCGTTTGTTCGGAGCTTTCTGAAAGATTTTTGTTGACGCTCGCTGCCGGATCACGCATAATTAAAAATGTCTGTCTGCTCATGGCGGGCGGGACGACCGAGGCTATGGCTGCCTCTATTGTGCGACGCGAGCGTCATGCCACTGCGCAGTGCGCCGTTTGGGCTTTTTGTAACCTTCCAGTCCCAAGAGGGCGTGAGGCCAGACCGAGTTTCAAGTTAACTTGAAACTCGGTCTGACCCCTTCAAAACCTTTGGGCTCAGACCGATTTAGAATTTTCTCCGCTCAGGCCAAGGGCGCGTTCCAGTGCCAGGAGATCTCGCCTCGCGTTCGATTCGCTCTGGAGCAGAGCGGCGAAGCGCGCCGACAGGTTAGGGACGCTCTCGGGGCGGGAGAGGCCAAGGATCGGCACGAGCTCGGCGCGGGTGGCCTCGGTATGGTGCTTCGCCAGGTAGGCGAGGGCAGCGCGGGCCGGCGAGCGGGAGCCACGCGCGGCGAGTTGGCCCCGGTCGACCCCGTACCGGCTGCACACCGCCTCGATCACCCGGCGAGATCCAATCCTCGAAGCAGGCGTCGCTCCCGGCGCAGGTCGCGATGGGCCTGATCGCCGAGGCGCTGGCGCAGACGATCCAGGAATCGCTCACTGCCGAGGAGCCATCCATGCCGTGCCTCGGCCCACGGGGGGGCAGGCGG
>JAFAHT010000073.1 GCA_019237095.1 Planctomycetaceae bacterium | reverse complement strand
GGGATAGACGCCCGGGGTCAGGAGGTGCTTGGCCCTCCAGACGGGATGATCATCGGAAAGGGGCCGAAGCTTGAAGCCTTGATCGGGGAAGAGTTCCTGCATGAGCTGCTTGAATCCGGAATCGAATTCGGGGCTGGAGCAGCAGGCGTCGGCGAGCAGGAACCCGCCCTGCTCGACGTACTCGCGGAGGTTCTGCTTGGCCAGGGCATTGAGCTTGGGGATCTTGTGTCCGTTGAGGAAAACGATGGGCGCCTGGAGGAGATCGGCGACGGAGGCGACGGCGGGATCGATGACCTGCCAGGTGAGGAGGTTTCTCCAGTCGCGAGAGACGACGGCGACGAGGTTGCGGACGTCGTCGGGGTCGTTGTTCCAGTCGCCCCTGGGCCCGTGGCGGAGCTTGTTGACCAAGACCGGCGCGCGGCCCTTGGCCAGGAACAAAAGCGCGAAGCTGGTTGCGACCGTCCTGTCGGCCTCGATCAGCGCGCCTTGCCAGAAGCCCGAAAGCTTGTTCTGGTCGTGAACCAGCTCTTCGGCCCCCAGGCGATACCAGTCGTGCTGGCCGAAGAAACGCAGCCCACCCAGCCGGCCGGCCCGTTCGAGACCATAAAGGTAGTAGAGCTTCCACTGCTGGCCGTTCCCGTAGTTCTGACCGACCTGGAAGTGGTTGGCCAGCCAGTCAATCCCGCGCTGGAGGCTGATGCTGGCACCCCCCTTGCCGCAGTTATTGATCAGCTCTCCATGGAGGGACTCCTGGCCTTGGAAGCGTTTCAAACCGGTGATCGCCAGGCTGGAGATCCCCGCGCAGGTCATGCTGGCCGTCGACGCCGCCGAATCGGGCGTGTAGGCCCAACTCCCATCACCCTTCTGGCAATGCTCCCAGTAGGCTCGCGCCATGGCCCAGACCTCGGGCTTGACCGGCACTCCAACCTCGCTGGCCGCGCCCAGGCCGAGCAGGGCGTACTGGGAATTGGAGTTGTCGCCGGGCTGGGTGCGCTTGGAGCTGGAGTAGGTCCAGGAACCGGGCCAGGGGACGGGGTCTCCCGGCTTGATCTGGGCCGATTCGAGCCAGCTCACGTTGGCGGCGATCCGGAGCATGTCGCGCTCGGGCTCGGCAGCCGCGTAGACCATGGTCTGAAGTGCGATCGCGTAGGTGCTGTTGAGCTGGTCGGGCCCGAATGTGCGCAGGTAATCGATAGCTTTACGGACGGTCGGCGAGTCGGGCTTCTCACCGGCGGTCAAGAGGGCAAGGGTCACCAGGCTGGTGGTTCCGGTGCGGGCATCGCCGTGTACGTCAGCCCACATACCATCCCCGCGCTGCTCTTGTTTGAGGTAGCGGACTCCATCCCGGATGGCACGCTCGACCTCGTCGCGGGTGACGGCCGCACGCAGTGAGCTCGGGCCCATCGAGAGAACAAGGAACGGCCCGACCGCCAGACCGATCACGATCCAGGATCGGGCCTTGGGAGGAAGATGCATGGCTGGCTCCCGGTATCCGGTCGAACGAGGGCGACGCGCTCAGACCACCGTCATTTCACTATGACAGAAGTCGACGCCGAGCTACAATGGGCATGACCTGACCATTCGTCGTCGCCATGAAACAGGCCAGCGGCGGTCCGGACCGAGGCGGTATCGAAAGCGGGTCGCTTGGCGGTGTCTAAATTCAGGATATACCAGCGTTTCCACTTTTTTGTCAGGTCGGACTTTCGCATGTCAATTGTCGGTGACCGGATCACGCAGCTTCTTGACGAGTTTCGACATTCACGCGACGTCATGGTCGCCGAGCTGAACAAGGTCATCATCGGTCAGCGCGACGTCATCGAGCTGATCCTGGCGTCGATCTTCACGCGGGGGCACGTGCTGCTTGTGGGAGTGCCCGGTCTGGCCAAGACCTTGATGGTCAGCTCGATCGCCAGGATTCTTGATGTCAGCTTCAAGCGCATCCAGTTCACCCCGGACCTGATGCCTTCGGACATTACCGGGACCAACGTTCTGGAGGAGCCGGAGGCCGGGCGTCGGACCTTTCGGTTTGTTCCCGGGCCGATCTTCGCCAACATCATCCTGGCCGATGAGATCAATCGGACACCTCCCAAGACTCAGGCAGCGCTCCTGCAGGCGATGCAGGAGCGCGAGGTCACGGTCGGCCAGGACACGATGCATCTGCCCGATCCATTCTTCGTGATCGCAACGCAGAACCCGATCGAGCAGGAGGGAACCTATCCACTTCCGGAAGCGCAGCTCGACCGGTTCATGTTCGACATCCGCGTGGGCTACCCGTCGCTGGACGAGGAGAAGAAGATTCTGCTGTCGACGACAAAGGGAGAAGTTCCTGACCTGAAGAAGGTTCTTTCGGGCAAGGCGATCGTGAATCTGCAAAAGCTTGTCACGTCGGTGCCGGTGTCGGAGTACACGGTCGATTACGTGGCCCGGCTGGTTCGCGCGACGCGTCCCAACGACGAGAAGGCGCCGCAGTTCATCAAGGACCTGGTGGACTATGGCGCGGGCCCTCGGGCCGGGCAGAACCTGATCCTGGCCGGCAAGGCCATGGCCGCGATGGATGGCCGCTTCAGCGTGTCGCTCGACGATGTCCGCAAGGTTGCGATTCCGGTCCTCCGCCATCGCATCAGCACCAACTTTCAGGCGCAGGCCGAGGGGCAGACCACCGAGAGCCTCGTGAAGCGGCTCTTGAGTGAGACCCGCGAGCCGGAGACACCGAAGTACGAGCGGAAATAGTCCCGAACTCGTGGCGGCAAGCGGCACCACCAGGAGGCAGAGTGATGGCGACCCAACGACCCATCCTTCTTCTCGGTCCCAGCGACTCCGGCCGATCTCTCTCGGCCGAGGAATTCGAGGGAGCCGAGTTCGAACCCCGCTGGAGATATGAGCGCGAGAAAGGAAGGCTCGTCGTTATGCCGCCTGACAGTCCCGAGCATGACCTCAGCTCCGAACCGATGCGCGACTATCTGGGCGCTTACCGGCTGGCTCATCCCGAACTCGTGGAATGGGTCGTCTCGGAATGCTGGGTCCGCGTGGATTCAGGGACGGATCGGATCGGGGATATTGGCATCTTCCTCGTCGGTGACCGATCAAGCCTGGCACGTCCGGAACGGGTTCCTGAGCTGATCTTCGAAGTCGTCAGCCCTGGCCGTGCGTCGCGCGAGCGGGATTACGTCAAGAAGCGCGGAGAGTATCATCGGCTCGGAGTGCACGAATACGTCGTCATTGATCGGATGCGTCGTCGGGTCACGGTGTACGTTGACGCAGCAGGCAGGTATCGCAAGACCGTTCTTCATCCTGGCGGTCGCTACGGCAGTCGCTTCCTTCCAGGCCTCGAGGTTCCGGTCGACAATCTCCTCTAACTCCCTCTGGTTGTGAACAACTGCCGGATCGGGCTCGTTTCAAGGCTAGAACTCCGGAGGCACTGTTTGGCCGGCACCGCCGAAAAGTACCTGAAGCCCGAGGTCATCCGCCAGGTGGCGCGGCTGGACCTGCGCGCCAAGTTTATTGTCGAGGGCTTCATCGCGGGGTTGCATGCCAGCCCGTTCCAGGGTTTCTCGGTCGAGTTCTCCGAGCACCGCAAGTACACCGCGGGCGACAACATTTCGGATGTGGACTGGAACGTCTACGCCAAGACCGACCGCTTCTACATCAAGAAGTTCCAGGCTGAGACCAACCTGACCGGCTACCTGGTGATGGACCTGTCGGGATCGATGGGTTACACCTACCGCCAGGAGCTGACCAAGTTCGAGTACAGCATCAGCCTGGCGGCTGCGCTCTGCTACCTGATGATCCACCAGCAAGACCCGGTTGGCCTGATCGCGTTCGACCAGAAGGTTCGTCAGAGCCTCGCGCCGGGGAGCAAGCGCTCGCAGCTCGGCAACGTCTTGTCCCTGCTTGCCAAGCTCAAGCCCACCGGCGAGACCGATATCGAAGCCAGCCTGCACCAGGTCGCC